>CALDPJ010000217.1 GCA_937911795.1 uncultured Flavobacteriales bacterium
ATCCTACCTTGTAAAAGCTGCTATCGGCGAAGACATAGACAATGAAACCCTCGGCGGAGCGACAACACATTCCGAAATTTCGGGTGTCACCGACTATAAAATGGCCGATGATCAGGAGTGTTTGAAAACCATCCGCGATCTGGTTGATAAAATCGGAACACTCGGTCCGCTAGCCGGATTCAGCCGCAAAGAATCGCTGCCTCCGAAATCCGATCCGAAGGATATTTACGGAATACTTCCCGAATCCCGTCAGAAGCCATATGACATGAAAGCGGTCATTAAATGTATGGTCGACGATTCTGAATTCACCGAATACAAGGCCGGATACGGAAAAAGTATTGTTTGTGCCTACGCGCGCATCGACGGCTGGAGCGTTGGAATTGTAGCCAACCAGAGAAAGATTGTAAAAACCACCAAAGGCGAAATGCAGTTTGGCGGCGTGATTTATTCTGACTCTGCGGATAAAGCTTCGAGGTTCATCATGAATTGCAACCAGAAGAACATTCCGCTGGTTTTTCTACAGGATGTGACCGGTTTTATGGTGGGATCGAAATCAGAGCAAGGCGGAATCATCAAAGACGGCGCAAAAATGGTGAATGCGATGAGCAACAGCGTGGTGCCGAAGTTTACGGTGATTATCGGCAATTCGTACGGTGCCGGAAATTATGCCATGTGCGGAAAGGCTTACGATCCGCGGTTGATTGTGGGCTGGCCCACCGCCGAACTGGCAGTAATGGGTGGGTCTCAGGCCGCAAAGGTGTTGTTGCAGATTGAAGTGGCCCGGTTGAAAGGACTCGGAGAAAAGATCACCCCGGAAGACGAAAAGAAGTTGCTGGATAAAATCGAGAAGCGCTACGAAGAACAGACCAAGCCTTATTACGCGGCTGCACGACTCTGGCTCGACGCGATCATCGATCCCGTAGAAACGCGCAAAGTAATTTCAATGGGAATAGAAGCCGCAAACAATGCTCCGGCCGAACGACCGTACAACGTCGGGGTATTGCAGACTTGAAATTTCGTTACTTACTGAGCTTGCTGCCGGCGGGATGCGCGTCCGGTTGTATCGATTACGTTCTCGTCGAGCTGGTAGCGGTACATATTTCGGTAGGCCCGGGTATGTTCAATCATCTCGACGTATTTAACCGGGTGGCGGCGCACGGCGTGGATTAATTCGTTTCCGCCTTTTTTATAGAATTCCGGAAACTGCGCACCGATGGCCTCCACGCTTTTGGCTATGGTTCCGGCTTCTACGATGTACTGCGGCGTTTCATAATCTTCCGGCAATTCCCGCTTAATTACAGACCGCATGTAGCGCTTCACCATTTCGTCGTCGGCGCGTTTCATCTGTTCACGCAGTTCTTCGGGATCTTCGCTGAATTCAGATTCTGCAGCGCGTTCGGCAGGTGTTGCAACCGAGGTTGCTGTCTTAGGTGTTGCTATTCCACCTTCCATAAAATTGTACACCACCAGGCCTACAACTAGTAAAGCAGCTATGAGCAATGCGATTTCCGATCCTTTTAATTTCATCATGACTGACAGGGTTGCTGGTTAAATAGACGGCTGCTAATTTACATCAATTCTTCAGGGACAAAAATCCGGCGCTAAAATTTAACAGCGATCAGGCTATGGAGCACTTTGATTTCTATTGTCGAACATGCGTCTTACCGCCAGTTTTTCACGAATATAATCGCGGTACAACAAGGGGTGCTGCTTCACTGCGGCAAACAAATCTTCGTTGTACTTGCCGCTGAACTCAGGATACTTGTGATCTACTGCGGCATTGGCCCGTTGGTGGTTGGCCGAGTTGGCAACGTGTGCCGGTATCACATAATCTGCAGGCAGCGGTTCGGCATGAATGGTTTCTACGTAGCGTTCAATTTCGAAAAGTGACGCATTTTCAATGTTATCAACGATGGCCTGATCGGATAAACGATCCCATTCTATCGGATCTATTTCTACCGGTGAAATGGCCCACAGAATCAGCACGGCGATGAGTGCTCCTCCGAGAAAAGCAATAAT
>CALDPJ010000218.1 GCA_937911795.1 uncultured Flavobacteriales bacterium
GTAATATGTCTTGAGTCGTATGTCATGCGTGTAAGGTACATTAATAAAGCCAAGGATAAGGACTTAGATAAGGTTCCCGTCACGACTTACATCACAAACTTGTATCCAGACTTTCCATATGCAGACGAAGCAACCGAGATTTCTGTTATCAGAGATATCCTTGCTCATAATCATCTATGGGAGGTGTCTTTGTCTCGACACGATGAGTTAGGAATGCAACAAATAGATGCAGTAAGGAAAAGCTCAGGCGATAGAAAGTATGCATCAGTACTCCAAAGGCAGGGTTCGAATTAAAACGACTCCTCCAGCACCGGAGGATTTATTAATTGTAGGTACTGAAAAATCTCCGGTGTTTAAACGCTGGCTGGAAGGGGAACAATCCGTGTAACCAGAAACTACATACCCGTGATTTTCCGGTTCCGCGTAATATTTTACCGTTTCGGATAGTTTAAATATGCTCCCCTCCAAACGTGCCCTATCTTAGTACTGAAATTCATAGTCATGAACAAATTAGTCCTATTTATCATCCTTTTACTGACCATCACTGTGGGTGCATGTAAGCATGAAATTCCGGATCCCACAGACGGTGGAATTCCGGGCGGGCCGGGCGGACCTTTTGATCCGGATCCTCAGACAGGAGAAGAATGTGACCCGGATATTGTTTACTTTGAACAGGATATCCTTCCGTTTTTCACCGCCCGTTGTGGTTTCTCGGGATGCCACGATTCAGGAACGAATGAGGACGGTGTAACGCTCGATAATTACAACGACATTGTCGCAGATCTCGATATTTTCGACGACGACTGGAACGACAATGAACTCTATGAAGTAATTGTTGAAAATGATCCGCGAATGCCACCGGATCCATATGAGCCGCTTACTGATGATCAGATAGATATGCTGTTTCTGTGGATTCAGCAAGGGGCGCCGAACAACTCTTGTGAAGGATGTGTAACGGAGAACATCACCTACCAATCCACCATCGGAAGCCTGATTGCCAACAGATGCCAGGGCTGTCACTCCGGAAATCACGCAGAAACAAACCTCACCCTATTGACTTATGAGCAAATTAAAAATCAGGCTTTAAACGGGCCGCTGCTGAATGCCATTAAGCATACTGGAAATGCGACACCCATGCCCTACAATTCACCTCAATTACCCCAATGCGAAATCGATCAGATTGAAGCCTGGATCAATGCCGGAGCACCGTTTTAATAAAAAAGAATGAAAAAAATCCTGATACCGATACTGCTGATTGCTCTGGCGCTGACCCATACATCCTGCTATTACGATGTAGAAGAAGAGCTTTACCCGGATGCCATTGAATGCGACAACACCACTGTTACCTTTTCGGCCAATATCAGTCCACTGATAGTGAACAATTGCCAAAGCTGTCACAACAACAGTCTTTTGAATGGCAACATTTCGCTGGAGGGTTATGATAATATTAAAGAACATGCAGAGAACGGAGATTTGATGGGCGCTGTAAATCACGAAGATGGTTATACCCCAATGCCCCAGGGAATGCCCAAATTACCGACCTGCGAGATCGAAGCCATTCAAACCTGGATTACGAACGGAACACCAAACGACTAAGCCATGAAAACAAAACACATTCTCGTCATTGTCGCCATGCTCATGATATTTGCTGCCGGATTTGCCTATTGGCAATACAATAAACCACATCGCGATGCTTCATCTGAAAAAGCAGCTTTCTCAATGACCGCACCGGAGTTGTACAATGCTTTCGAAGCCGATGAAAATGCAGCCATGATCAAATATGGCAGCCAGTTGATAGAGGTCACCGGAACCATTAAACAGTCAACAGCTGGTGACGACAGCAAGACAATGATTTTACTTGCGAGTGAACATCCGCTATTCGGAATAAAAACCATGTTTCAAACGCCGGTGATCAATCCTCCGGCCGTTGGAGAACAAGTGGTTATCCGCGGCTTTTGTTCGGGAATTAACGGAGACGTTGAGCTCACCCGAAGCACAATTATGAATGTAAAAAAATAAAACCTACAACTATGAAAAAGCTCATAATCGCCATAGCGCTCACAGGAATTGCAGTGGCAACATACGCACAGGACAATTATTTCACCCGAAACGGAAAAGCAACATTTTTTTCGTCCACTCCCATTGAAGATATTAAAGCGATTAACGAAGGAGTGGTAACGGTTCTGAACGTCACGAACGGGAACATTGAAGTGTCGATGCTCAACAAATCTTTTCAGTTTAAGAAAGCGCTGATGCAGGAACATTTCAACGAAAACTACATGGAATCCAACACCTATCCAAAATCAGCATTTAAGGGTACCGTTTCGATGGAAGATGTGGAACTGGAGAAGCCCGGTAAATATGATGTTACAGTAGCCGGTGATCTTACTATTCACGGTGAAACCAAAAAGATCGAAGTCCCGGGAACAATCGAAATAAAAGGAGAAAATCTTATTGCCAATACGGTATTTAAAGTTGTACCGGAGGAATACGGAATCAAAATTCCGGGAACGGTACGCAACAACATCGCAGAAGAAATAGAAGTAACCATTGATCTCACCCTGCAACCCCTTGTTCAGTGATGAAAATTCAGATTTGGTTGACAAGCTGTTTGGCAATACTTTTTATTTGTGCGCCGGAAATGCTGGTGCACGGACAAGAAGATGAGGAAAACCTGCTCGATTTACTCGGCGAAGAAGAGCCAATCACGCAATATGCGACGGCTTCATTTAAAACCACGCGAATCATCAATTCTCACTCTCTCGAGAATACCGACCACGGCGTGCTGGATGTAAAAATTTCTCACCGCTTCGGGTTTTTGAATACGGGCTATTACGAAATTTTCGGACTCGACCAGGCAAGTATCCGGCTGGGTCTCGATTACGGGTTGACTAAATGGTTAATGGTCGGTGTAGGCCGGAGCACCCATGAAAAAACCTACGACGGATTTGTAAAAGCAAAATTACTGCGTCAAAGTTCCGGTGCCCGAAAAATGCCGGTTACCGTTGCTATCCTTGGAACAATGACCATCAATACTCTGAAATGGGCACATCCTGAAAGAGAAAATCTACCCTCTTCCAGATATGGATATGCCTTTCAGGCTATTATCGGAAGAAAATTATCCGAAGGTCTCACCATTCAGTTGATGCCTTCGATGGTGCACCGGAACCTGGTGCCTACTGTAGAAGATGCGCACGATATCTATGCCCTTGGAGTTGGTGGTCGGATAAAACTCAGCAAAAGGGTAGCCATCAATCTGGAATATTATTACGCGCATCCCGATCAGTTGCCCGAAGGAAATACCAACTCCCTGTCTTTCGGATTTGACATCGAAACAGGTGGACATGTGTTTCAGCTCCATTTCACAAACAGCACTCACATGATTGAAAAAGGATTCATCACCGAAAATACCGGAAACTGGTTAGACGGCGGAATTCATTTTGGATTCAATGTTTCCAGGGTTTTTACCATTCACACGCCTAAATCAAAACCCAAAGATTTGTAGGCGTGAAAAATACGACTACCATTCAAACCCGTAGAAAATCGAAACAGAAGACATCAGTTTCTGAAACGATCAGAACAATTTTGTTGGTAGGAGATGGTGACCATAATGAGCCACTTCTGGCCCAACTACTGGATCGCAAGGGCTACCGTGTTATTCAGGCATCAACAGAGAATCTGATTGAAGGTGATATGCCGGAAGTAGTTCCACAAGCCGCAATCGTAAATTACAACTGGCCCAGCAACATCGGGTTGAGAGCTTATTTACTCAACCATCATCAGCTTCATTCACTTCCCATTATTTTCTTCGGACCAGATTGCAAATCCGGCTCGGGGCGCGATTTAAACGTCATCGGACTGTGTCCGGATGTAGCTCAACCGGAAACTTTGCTGCGGCTTTTGACCGATTATTTCAAGTCTTAATACCTGCAGTATCTATAAATTAACCTGCTGCTTTCACGCGACCGGTTTTTTATTTACCTGAAGCTCCCATCAATAAAGCTTTGAAACTCACTTTACCTTCAATAATTCCTTCCAGTTTATCAATCATAACACGCTCCTGATTCATCGAATCGCGCTCGCGAATGGTAACGGTATTATCTTCCAACGTTTGATGATCGATGGTAACGCAAAACGGCGTTCCGATGGCATCCTGTCTTCTGTAGCGGCGGCCGATGGCATCTTTTTCGTCGTACTGGCAGTTGAATTCAAATTTTAACTTACCGAGCACTTCGCGCGCTTTTTCGGGTAATCCATCTTTTTTGAGCAAGGGCAAAATCGCCACTTTTACCGGCGCCACAGCCGGAGGGATTCGAAGCACGGTACGCTCAGAACCATCGGGGAGGGTTTCTTCCTGATACGCCGCCGACAATACCGCCAGAAACAACCGATCCAAACCGATGGAAGTTTCTACGACATAAGGAATATAATTCTCGTTGGTTTCAGGATCGAAGTAGCGCAGTTTTTTGCCGGAATGTTCCTCGTGCTGTTTCAGGTCGAAATCACTGCGGGAGTGAATGCCTTCGAGCTCTTTAAAACCCATCGGGAAATTAAATTCAATATCACAGGCAGCATCGGCGTAATGCGCCAGCTTAACATGGTCGTGAAACCGGTAGTGATCTTTTCCCAACCCGAGCGTTTCGTGCCATTGGATGCGGGCATTTTTCCAGTATTCGTACCATTCGCTTTGGGTGCCGGGACGCACAAAAAATTGCATTTCCATTTGCTCAAATTCGCGCATTCTGAAAATGAACTGACGCGCGATGATTTCGTTGCGAAACGCTTTTCCAACCTGAGCAATTCCAAACGGAACTTTCATCCTTCCGGATTTCTGCACATTGAGGAAATTAACGAAAATACCCTGTGCCGTTTCAGGACGGAGATAGATGGAACCCGCGTCTCCGCTGACGGCGCCGAGATCGGTTTTGAACATCAGGTTGAACTGACGGACATCGGTCCAGTTTTTTGAACCTGTTTCGGGATCGGTAATGCCCAGATCTTCAATCAACGCCTTTACAGCCACCAGATCATCGGCATCCATGGCTTCCTTGAACCGCTTGTTGATGGATTCAATTTCATTCACGCGGCGCAAAACGTGCTCGCTCGTACTGCGAAATTGCGCTTCATCAAAGGAATCGCCAAATCGCTTGCGTGCTTTTTCAACATCCTTGTCAATTTTCGCTTCAATTTTCGCAATATGGTCCTCTATTAATACATCTGCGCGGTATCTTTTTTTGGAATCCTTGTTGTCGATCAGCGGGTCGTTGAACGCATCGGTATGTCCGGAGGCTTTCCAGGTTGCAGGGTGCATAAAAATGGCCGCATCGAGACCCACAATATTTTCATGTGATTTCACCATGAAATCCCACCAGTATTGTTTTAGATTGTTTTTGAGTTCAACTCCCAGCTGACCGTAATCGTAGGCCGCACTGAGACCGTCATAAATTTCGCTCGAAGGAAAAACAAAACCGTATTCCTTGGCGTGACTGATGATTTTTTTGAGCAGATCGTTCGGTTGTGTCATGCGGCAAAAGTAAAGACTTCGCCGATAACTTTCGCGCACCAAATACATTGTGATTTTTAACAAAGCGCCCATAGATTACAACTCATTTAACCACCGCAATGCCTTATCTTTGCAGCGTGATAGCAATTGAAAATACACTGATATCGGACGAGCTTCTGGAAAGAAAATTCGTTTGTGATTTGTCGGCATGCAAAGGAGCGTGCTGCGTAGAGGGAGAATCTGGTGCGCCGCTGGAGCTGGAAGAAATCGCCATCCTCGAAGACGAACTCGACAAAATAAAACCATTTCTCCGGCCCGAAGGACTAAAAGCCATTGAGAAACACGGTGTTTTTACGCTGGATTCGGATGGTGATTTTGTAACAACCCTTGTAGCAGGTGCAGAATGTGCTTTTGCCACTTTTGATAAAAATGGTGTGGCAAAGTGCGGAATTGAGGAGGCAAACAAGGCCGGTGCAACATCGTTTAAAAAACCGGTATCCTGCCATTTATATCCCGCGCGCCTCAGTGAGTTTAAAAACTACATTGGCGTCAATTACCACGAATGGCCCATCTGTGATGCTGCTTGCGAACTCGGAGCACAACTGAAAGTTCCGGTGTATGTTTTTCTGAAAGAAGCGCTGACCCGACGGTTTGGCGCCGAATGGTATGAGCAGTTGTGCGCTGCCGATCAATTCCGTCAGGAACAAAATGCACAGCAAAATTCTGCCGGATAGGTTGATCAACAATCTTTCGTGACCAAGGATCTTAAAATATCTTTTCCGCCCATCACTTCGGCAGAGATTGAAGTGTTGATTCTGGGCTCAATCCCCGGTGATCGTTCCATTTCAGAGAACGAATATTACGGTCACCCTCAGAACCGTTTTTGGCGCATGCTGACCACCATAACCGGAAGTGAAATTCCTAATAGTTACCGCGAAAAGAAAGAAATCCTGCTGAAGCACAAAATTGGATTGTGGGACGTTGCGCACAAAGCCGTCCGCCCCGGCAGCATGGACAGCGACATCAGAAATGCCGAGCCAAATGGTATTCCGGAATTTATCAGTCAACACCCTCATCTGAAGTCGATCGGCTTCAACGGCCGCAAAGCAGAAGCATTGTTTGATCAATTTTTTGATCGAAAACCCGAAATCATTTACCATTCCTTGCCCAGCACCAGTCCTGCAAATGCGCGGATTACATTTGAGCAATTGTGTGATCGATGGAAAGTTCTGTTCGACCAGCAGATTCAGCCATAAACAAATAGGCTTAAAATCATACTTGGTATTTTTTTACATATTTGTATGCCGCAGTACGCTTTGATCTTGTGATTTACTGTGCTGTTCAGAAAGCAACCAACCTTACTGTCATGTATAAAATACTATTTGTTTTAATATTCCCGGTCGTTGGAATGACCACCGTCGCTGCCCAGGGTTTGCTGGTTAAAACAACCGGAGATACCCTTACGGTCACATCCTACGAAATAGAAAACGGTGTTATTCATTTCATTGAAGAAGGGGCTACTCAAATCCAGAGTTTACCCTTAAACCGATTGAGAGAATATATTCCGGATACGCTGCAAACCGAAACGCCGGCTGAAGTTGAAAATGAAAATATTGTGATGGAAGAATCTACTCCTACCGAAACACCGCCCACAACTTCACCAGCAGTTGAAAAATCTACAATCAGATTGAGTGTCCGCGGTGGTTGGAGTTCTCTCATCGGTAAAATCAGTGATGAAATACCCGCCGAAGAACAAGAATTTTTAAAGGATCTGAAAACGGGTATGCATCTGGGAGCAGGTTTGGATATTTATTTCCACCGAAATATCGGTGTCGGAGCAGTTTACACTTTGTTCCGTACCAATGCCAAAATCGACAGTGTACAATACCAACATCCGGAAACTGAAGAAATTATTATTGGTTCTCACACGGAAGATATAATTGTGCAGTACTTCGGACCACGGATTTCGACCCGAGTTTATTTCGCTAAAGATCGGGCAGCACTTCATGTCGGTGCCTCGGCCGGAAATATCTGGTACAAGAACAATGGTATGGCTCCGGCTCAGTTTGTCATGAAGAGCAGCAACATGGGAACACGGTTTGATTTAGGACTGGATTACCATTTCGCTGATGGTTTTATTCTTTCACTGGAAACAAGCGCTTTACTGGCTGTTCTTAAAAAATATAAGATAGGATCACCGGATGGGGAACTGAGAGAATTCGATTTCGAAGAACTGAATAATATTTCCAGGGTGGATATTTCAGTTGCCCTGCGGTGGTATTTATAAGCCGTTCTAAACTGAGGACGCCATAATAGTCTCCTTAATTTCAGCTGCGGAGACTTTTCCTTGTGACGATTTTTTGTTACCTTTTAATATCAATTTTAGAATCCAGAAATCGGATTCTTTAAAAAAGACTGATATTATGAGAAAAGCTGAAATTATAGCCGCAGTTCTGGTTGTTATTGGTTTTATCCTGATGTTGCTCCACATTGGCTTCGGAAGCATATTAATTTTCACCGGAATGATGGTATTGGCCTTTATTTATTTCCCAATGGGATTTGCTTTTTTTAATCTGGTTCGGTTAAAAGATAGTTTCAAAAAAGAATCCTACCAGGAAGTCAATACGAAACGTTTCGTGGGCGCCATTGTCGTGGGTTTCGGACTGGGTTTGATTGTTATCGGATCGATGATTAAGTTGATGCTTTGGCCCAATGGTTCACTTATACTCGCCGGAGGATTGGTGTTTTCTACCCTGGCTTTGGTTGATGCCGGTTTCTATTTCAGAACAAAAGTGCGCTACTACATGCGCATCCTGCCGCGCATCGCAATAGTCGGAATAATTGGCCTCATAATTTACGCAACTCCCTATTCCACTTTTATCGATTTATACCACGGCAACAACCCCGAGTACGCGGCGGTGATGAAAGAATATTGTGAAAATCCGGAAGACAAGACGGTTAAAGCCCGGCTGAACGCGCTCAAATCATCAAAGTAGCGGGACACGGGGAAAAGGGCTATTTTCGGCCTGATGAAAGAACTTGCCCGAACCTTATTATTCAGCCCCGTCGGGATTTATATTGTAAAAGCCCTTCGTCTTGTTTATCGTCCGGTTGAAAGGCACGCCGGAAAACTGAAATTTAAAGGGGCTTTTGAACTGAAAACTACCGAAGGTGCCCGCTTTCGACTGTACAATAACGCCTTTGTATTTGAAACACATCTTTTCTGGCTGGGATTGCAGCACTACAGTTGGGAACGCGAAACCAGAAGAATCTGGAATCATTTGTGTCCGCAATCGGATGTCATTCTTGATATCGGTGCCAACTCCGGCATATTTGCGGTTCTGGCCAAGGTCTATAATCCACAGGCCACTGTCGTTGCCTTTGAACCGCAACCCAATATTTTTTATGCGCTGACAAAGAACAATTCGATCAATGATTTTGACATTCGGTGCGAGAACATTGCATTGTCGGACAGAAGTGGCCGGATGCCTTTTTACAACTATGGCCCCAATACTTTTACCGATGTAAATACCACTGCCGGAAGCCTGAATAAAAACTGGCGCGAAGACCGGCAGTCTTCTATAGAAGTTGAGGTAGCGACATTGAAGAACTATTGTGAAACACATCAGATTCAAAATATCGACCTCATAAAAATGGATGTCGAGACCCACGAGTTCGAAGTGTTGCTGGGGTACAAGGATCTGTTGTACCGGCACCGGCCGTTGATCATCCTGGAAGTGCAGAATGAGGTAATCGGAAACCGCATTCAAACATTGCTGGAAGGTACCGACTACCAGTTTTTTAATATTCACGAACAAACCGGAATTCGACAGGTGATGAAAATGGGAAATGATTCAGGCAATCACAACTACCTG
>CALDPJ010000219.1 GCA_937911795.1 uncultured Flavobacteriales bacterium
AATATGGGTGCTCCAGATCCGTCGCGATTTCCAATCCGGTTTTTAAATAAGGCAACATATCGGCCGGTGCACTGGAAGCTATAAAATTATCGAGCGCAACGATGCTCAGCAGTTTGGCGGTATCCTGTTGTTCGGGAATGATGGATTTCAGACTGTCGATGGTATGATCATACCTCCCGGCGAAAACAGGCTGAGCAAACGCTAAAAATAATACTTGCAACACCGTAAGCGCAGCCAGAATCTGATATGTTCTTTTACAATTAATCACTTAATATGGGTGCGTTATAAGTCATTTCATAATCCTCCATATAATGACCGCCGCCTACATTAAAATCCCGCGAAGCGATCGTTCTGAATCCGAACTTATGGTAGAACTCAATGGCCTTTTTGTTACCTCTGTTCACCTGAAGGCGCAGCTCAGAGATCGAATGCCGGATTGCTTCGCAAAGCATTGAACGCAACAAATATAAGCCACATCCTTTACCTTGCATCGTTTCAAGCACATAAAGTTTTTCAAGCTTTACCCAATCCTGGTGAAAACAGAGGTGCGAATAGCCGATGTCTTCATCTCCGGATGTCAGGATATAGAAGCATTGAGCAGGATCTGAGATTTGAATAGCCAGTTTTTTCGGGTCATACATAAATTTGAACAAATAATCCAATGTGTCTGCAGAAAGTAGGTCCGAAAAAGTAGGTTTCCATATCTGCTCAGCAAGCCGGATAATGCGGTGTTCATCTCCGGAGCTGCAATGAATTAATGAAAATGACGAGTCATTCACGTCTATCTGGCAGCTTCCATTCCCAATGCGGCCAGATCTTTTACAAATATCCGCTTCCGCTCCAGTCGAATCAGCCCTGCCTCACTGAGTTCATTCAACACAGTAGTTACTGTTTGTCTGGAGGTTGCCGTCAGATTTGCGAGATCCTGATGCGTGAGGTTATGCTGAACTACAATTTCGTCATCGTCGTGTTGACCGTGGTCCGCAGCCATTCGCATCAGTAATTCGAGAATCCTGCCATGCGCATCCTTAAAAATCAACGACTCCAGTTTTCGCTCCATGCGCGCCAGTTTTTTGCCAAGCGAAGCCGTAACGGCCATACCGAGTGAAGGATGCATCTCCATAAGAATTTGCATGTACTTAACATCCATAATGCAGACTATGACGCGATCCAGTGCGGTAGCCTCGTCGATATAGGAATTGGCTCCGATTAATCCTGTTTCGCCGAAAATTTCACCGGGATATAAAATAGCCTTGATAAGCTCTTTTTTTCCCAGTGGTTCCTGAGAAACTTTCACCCGGCCCACTTTGAGAATGTAAATATGGCTGGCAGGATCAACACCCAGATAGATCTTATCTCCCTTTTCGAACACCTGCATTACGGTGTTCTCCTCCATCATCTTTCCAAATTCAGGGGTCATACCATCAAACAGATTGATCTGCTTCAGGTACCACAATTTTGATTTTGCCTTAATCATGGCGCTAAAAATAATCTATTCGCAGTTAAAAATAAAGAGTTTATCGGGTTTAACCAATAAACAATCGAAAACCGTGTAGTAGAACCGGCTAACGCATCCCTCTGAACATGCAGAATCCCTTGGTCAGCCAAGATTTCGATCTGCGAAATATCCGAGATCGATATTCTTATTTGCTTTAACGATGTATGATATCTGCCCCAGGTGATACGAAAAATGTTCGGTTACGTGAAAAAGCGCACCGAGAACCGACGTGTCAAAGCCCTGGATACTTCTGGATTCTGCGAGTTTGGATGCATCAACCGTTTCGATGACCGCCAAAACATCTGCTTTGAGCCGCTCCAACTTTTGCAAAAGTTCAGCACGCGGGCAGTTATTATGGTGATCAAACTCTTCCGACCGTTTTCTGGTATCGGCCTTTCCACCTACTCCATGCACCAACCATTGCCGAACATTTCCTTCGAGGTGAAGCACCAGATTTCCGATGCTGTTGCTTTGCTCATTGGGCCTGAACCACAACAATTCATCATCGCATTCATCCAGGCACTGCAGCAATCTCGGCCAGTATTCTCCGAATAGCTTATCGCGTACTTCGGCTTTAAACAATTCGGTAATAACTGCCGACATACTATTCTCCGCTACCATTGTCTGCAGGAACTTTTTCCATGATGTAATTCAGTACCTTTTCTTTAAGGTGCACACGATCTACGCCGTGAACATTGTGCGCATGTCCCGGATACAGGAAATAATCCACGTGTTTGCCGTTGTCGATGAATGACTTCAGCAGGTCCATACTGTGATCCATAGTTACCACGTCATCCGAAGTTCCATGAATCAGCAACAAATCTCCGCTGAGGTTGGATGTGTATTCTTTCAGATCGGACATTTTATATCCCTCAGGATTTTGATCAGGCGTATCCATATAGCGTTCGGTGTACATTACCTCGTAGCTTCTCCAGTCGCTGACGGTTCCTCCTCCGACCGCTGCCTTAAAAACTCCCGGCGTTCGCAATATTAACGATGTAGCCATAAAACCACCGAAGCTCCAACCATATACCGCCATATTTTCGGTATCGGCATAAGGCAAACTTTTCAGGTACTCTACCCCGCTCAACTGGTCTTCAATTTCTACGGTTCCCAACTGCCGGAACGAAGCCTGTTCGAATTCCATTCCCCTATTTGCCGAACCACGATTGTCTACCGAAAAAACAAGGTATCCTTGCTCGGCGAGATAAAACATCCACAACCCAGTGCTGTTCAGCCATGCTTTGTTCACGAGTTGAACGTGCGGCCCGCCATACACATACACGAGCACTGGATATTTTTTCTCCGGATCAAAGTCTGAAGGTTTCACGAGACGACCATATAAATCGGTTCCGTCTTTGGCCGACATCTGAACAATTTCGGAAGTGCCAATTTCAATTCCCGCCAACGGATTTTCAGAAGTGTGCAGTGTTTTCACGAGATTTCCGTCAGCAGAATAAAGATCGTTTTGAACCGGAACATCCGGTGAAGACCACTGAACCATCAGATACCGGTGATCGGCGCTCATGCTCGCAGAGTGATAACCGGTTTTGGTAGTGATCCGGTTCATCTTTTTGCTTTTCAGGTTGACGCGAAAAACATGCTTTTCGAGCACTGGTTCGAAGGCCGTAACAAACAACGTCTGCCCTTTTTCATCAAATCCAACAATTCCATCAATATCGAAATCACCTTTCGTGATCTGACCGACCAGCTTGCTGTTGGATTTATACCGGTAGAGATGATTGAAACCATTTCGGTAGCTGTACCAGAGAAAATCTCCTGAAGCATCGGGAATGAAAATGGGTCCGTGTTGCGGTTCGATGTACTTGTCATGCCCTTCAGAAAACAACACTTCCAGTCGGTCGCCGCTTTGCGCGTCGTATTTTACGAGTTGCAGTTCTTTCTGATCGCGGTTCAGTTCCACGATGTAAATGGATTTTCCGTCGGGACTCCAGGTCAGGTTGGTGAGGTATTTTTCTTTGGGTTCACCGGTTTTCAGATACATGGTTTTGCCGCTCGAAGGATCAAAAACCCCCACTTTTGGTATCTCTGTTCCCTGCCCTGATAACGGATAGCGGACGCTTTTGAGCATGGCTGGTTCGCTGCTGTAATCCACCACAGGAAATTCTGCTACGTTGGTTTCGTCCTTTTCATAAAAAGCCAGTTTTTCTCCTTCCGGCGACCAGAAAGTTCCTTTGGTAATTCCAAATTCTACCCGTGCAATGGCTTGTCCGGCAACAATGGCTTTATCGGAGTGCGAAGTCACCGGGTGTACCGTTCCATCTTCAGTTTTAACGAACAGGTTATTTTCTTTCGTGAAGGCCAGTGACATCGATTGTGCGTTCAAATCAGCATTCGCGGCAGCTTCATCGTAATCCATGATAAAGCGAGTGGTTTGCGTTTCGATGTTGTAGATGAAAATTTTATGAAAGTAATCGAACAGGAACTCGGAGTTGCTGATCCAGGAAACCGCAGGGAAAAAACGCATCGCCAGATATCCGGTAGACTCTACTCCGGCGTTCAGTGTAGATAAGGTAATTTCCTGTTGTGCGTTTGAAGTGACTTCTTTGATCACGAGTCGAATCGCGTCGCCTTCGCCCTGCATAAAACTGTACCCCGATCCATCGGGCATCCATTGGAATCGTTGAAGTGGTGTGGGTTTGAGTTCACCGTACGCGCCGATTACCGCATTACGGAGTGTAAGTTCCTCCTGCGCTGAAAGATGAAACGGATTTATAATCAGTAATAAAGCGAGAATCCTGAAATATCTGGTCATTCCGATGGTGCTGTTTATTTGTTGATGCACCAAATTTACGAGAATCCTGCAGAGCAAATTTTATCAGCAAACCTTCATTCATTCAACCGCTTCTTTCCCTTTTTTATCCTGAAAATCAAAAATATAACCCCCAACACCAACAGCAGAGCCAGGATGTACAACAGATATTGCCACCCTTGTTCGGGTTCTCCTTCAACTTCAATATTCTGCGGAATCTGTGCCTGTACAACGGTTGTAACAAACAAAAAGGCCAGAAGCATGATTCTGGTGCAAAAATTTACGGTGTTCGATATCATAGTTTAATTTTTTTCAGCGTCTTCTAAATTTACGAAAAGCCTTTGGAACCGGATGATTTTTGGAAAACATCGTTCCAGTCCAACCCTTCATGGTGCAACATTCCGCTGAGGATTTTTCTTCTCCACCGAATATCCTCTTCGCTTTCGGTATCGGGTGTCTTACCAGAGGAAAAACCAAATGGCGGCGCATCATCGTTGCCTGATTTAGAAATATCCGGAAAATCCTGTTGAACAAACTTCAGAAAACCATCGACTGATTTTCGTAGCGGTATAAAGTCTTTGGCGTTAATTCCCGGAGTTTCGGTATAAAAAATCAACGTCATGACCTCATCCAGCCTCGCCAGATTCAAACCAAATGAATCCAGAGATCGCGAAGTGCTGTAATAAGCAATCACCGGAAACGCCTGAAGATTGACCGCAATTTGTCCAATTACTTCCTGAATATTAAGGGATTTTTGAATGACATGGTTTCGATCTCGGTTCCGGATATGGTTGACTATTTCTTCCGGACTGGTGCCGAAATTTTGTACCGATTGCGCCAAAGTTCGTTTATGAATGATCCCCGACGAAACCGAGACGAGATAAGTCATGGACGTGGTAAAAAAGATGAATCCAAAAAAGGAAAAGCAGCTCGCCAGAATTTGAAAAGTACGGGAAACGGGCATAAAATCGCCTATACCCAAAGTAGATAAGGTATAACCCGTAAAATATAATCGTTCGAAAACATTGGCAGCCCTTCCCTGATCATTTACTATTGATTGAGGATCAGAAGAGAAGATCAGGAACAATCCGAGCCAGACACCAATCACCCAAACTGCCAGAACCACCAGATTGATGAGCATTCCGCTGAAGCGATAAAATTTTCGGCTGGTAACATGAACACCCGTCTGAAGAAGAAAATGTGCACCTCTTAATACCAGCAAGGTCAAAAATCCTGCTCCACTTTGGGATAATGTAGTAAAGAAGAAATCGTAAATGATCAGTAGCAACAGTATCGATCCGGTTATGAGCAATATAATTTCGGGCATACTTAAACCAGCAGCAACTATTATTCCCGTGCTCTGGTTAGGCGGTTGCTAAGACTTTAGATCTTAAATTGCTGAACCCATGCAACATGGTTGGGCATTATTTTGCCCAGAATCTACTGGAACTTTATTCTAATCAACCCGCCATTTTGCGGCATTCTTCGGCGCAGCGTTTACAGGCTTCAGCGCATTGCTGACAGTGATCTGCTTCGTGCTTATCGCATTCCACACCGCATTCTTCGCAGATCTGTGCGCAGAGATTGCACAATTGCATCGCGTATTTATCTCCGACAATTCCATCGGCACGCGCCATAAAGGAGGCGGCCAAACGACAAATATCTGCACAGTAGCGATCGAGCTGAATGCATGTTACCATTTCTTTCACATTCTCTTCCTGCAGACATTCGGTAGCACAATGATCGCAGGCGGTGGCGCAGGCGTAACAGGCATCGATGCAGTTTTTGAAATTTTCGTGACTCATAATAAACTTGTATTAAAGGTGTGGTCAGATTGATGCCAGAATTATGCCGGGGAAATTGTAGTCGTGAAAAATGGGTGTTTATTGACATCTCCACCTCGGAAAAAATGCAAAGCGCCGGTTGGCAGGAGATTTCGGATAATTTTAGGCGGGATGTGGAGGAGGGATGATGTCGGAGTTTTTTTTTCACAACACACTGAATGAAAAAACAATTGACGTCATAGATCTTTAATCTCAAATCGGAGAAACCCTCGCTCTCATTCTCACTCTGTCCAGGATTACTTTCAGTGATCCTGTCTGGGATTCAAGTCAGGAAAAGTCCGACTGGCGTCGGTGTTTTCTTTTTTCCACCGTCCACTGAAAGCTGGCGAGGAATTATTCGGATCATTTCAGAATTTAAATCTTAGAACGGA
>CALDPJ010000220.1 GCA_937911795.1 uncultured Flavobacteriales bacterium
CTGCGCTATAATTTCTGAACCCGTCATGCACTGATACTTTCTCCGCCGTCTACCGGAATAATCGCTCCGTTGATCCACGCCGCCTCGTCGCGGCACATAAGATCTACAACACGCGCTACATCTTCGGGGGCTGTTAGTCGTTTAAACGGATTTCGCTGAGCAGCCATCTTCTTCATTTCTTCGCTGCCGGGAATCATTCGCATCGAAACGGTATCGGTTACTCCAGGTTGAAGCACATTACAGCGAATTCCCAGCGGTGCAAATTCCACAGCCATATTGCGGGCCATCGCTTCGAGTGCGGCCTTGGCTGTTGCCACTGCTCCGTAGCCGGGCCATGCTCTGCGGCTTCC
This sequence comes from uncultured Flavobacteriales bacterium, assembly GCA_937911795.1. Classification (GTDB taxonomy): domain Bacteria; phylum Bacteroidota; class Bacteroidia; order Flavobacteriales_D; family SKUL01; genus SKUL01. Next base: position 351 of record CALDPJ010000220.1, read on the forward strand.
TTCACTCGTGAGTGCAAGCAAACGCGCATCGGAGGCAAACATTTTCTGCTGAATCAATTCCTGCGTCCATCGGTACCAGCTCAGCGCCATTGCATCCAGTGTCAGTTGAAAATCCTGCGAACTTAGCGCAAGTTGATCTTCACCCTCGTTCATAGGCTTAAGGTTTCCTTTCGCAACCGAATGCAACAACAAGCGAATCTTATCTCCCCGTGACATCTGTTGTTTCAACTCTTCAATGACCTTTCGCATTGAATCTTGATTGCCTGCATCTTCATTGAAGGTGATAATAGAAATGCCGGAAGATTTAAGTTGCTCAACATTGCTTTCGAATTCACGGGCCTGAGCTCTCCGCTCCCGATACACCAGACATAAATTCATTCCGGAAGCTGCCAGTTGCCGGGCCACCGCCCATCCTATTCCGCCGGAACCACCCAGAATAACAGCCCAAAACCCAGTACCTGAATACGGTCGTTGCATCACTCCATCCATTTTAACAATACTCTTTGTGCGCTGAAACCCGGGCCAAAACTCAGCATCAGCCCGTGATCTCCCGCATTCATTTCCTTTTGCAGGTATCTGTCCAGCACATACAACACCGTTGCACTGCTCATATTTCCGTATTCCTTCAACACAGCTTTTGTATCGTCGATGTGCTTGCCCATTGCGTGCAGCACTTCCTCGGTTATTTTTACAATTTTCTTTCCGCCGGGATGAAATACAAAATGTTGCAGATCTGCAATGTCGATATTATTCCGGTGAAGAAACGGCAGAAGGATTTGATCAAAATGCTTCTCAATCTTGTCGGGGACATGCGGATCGAGCACCATTTGCAAACCGGTATTTCTGAGCCGGAAACCCATCATATCAATCTCATCATAAAAATGGTACATCTCTGTGTCCAATATCGCCGGAAGCAACCGATCGCTGTTGCCGAGAATGGTACACGCCGCTCCATCGCCAAAAATAGCCGCGCTCACCATATTCGTCATGCTGAAATCGCGGTGCTGAAAAGTACTGGTAGGCGACTCCACGGCAATTACCGCTGCTTTTTTTCCCGGATTGGCTTTTAAAAATTCATAGGCATAAATGATTCCCGAAACACCTGCGGCACATCCCATTTCGGTAACCGGCAACCGAAGAATATTCTGGCGCAGCCGCATCCGGTTGATCAGGTGTGCATCAACAGAAGGAATCATAAAACCGGTACAACTCACCGTGATTATTATGTCGAGTTCCTTTGGATCCAGTTCGGCACGAGCCAGTGCTTTGCGCAACGCACCTTCCGAAAGTTCGATGCTTTTCTCAATGAAGAAATCGTTCTTCTCTTCAAAGGAAGATTCACGAAAAACCTCATCAATATCCATTATTGAATAGCGCTTATCGACTTCGGCATATTTGAAAATCCGCAGTACTTTATCCTGAAGCCTTTTGGGTTGGCCGATGAGCCATTCTTCGATGTAAGGCAGAATATCGTCCGTTGTTCGGCTGAACTGCGGCAACTGAATGCCTGTGGACAATATTTTAACCGGTGTTTTGATCATGCCATAAAAGTAAAAGATAGCGGTAGGCCCATCTCCACTTCACCGAGTAATGGTTGAATCCACCAGTAGTTGCGAAGCTGGTCAGATCATTTTTACTGAAAGCCCGCTGAATAGAAATTGAACCGTCGTGTAAAGCCATGTAAGGCGCTGCCGTTAACCTCGCAAAGATGTTAAATAATATCCATGCAACAGGAGATCGGTGCAGATCATTCATTAAAACAGCAACCTTCTGTTGGTTCCATTTTTTAACCAGTTGCAGGATCTGATCGGTCGTTAAATGATGAAAAAACAAAGTGCCGGTGACGATATCGTACGGGCTGTAATCAAACGCCGGATCCAGGGCATCGGCACAAATAAATGAAACGTTGCTCAGCTGCGGATCTGCTTTTGCGACCTCCAGCGCACATTCGCTGATATCGAGGCCGGTGTATTGAATGTTTTGTGATATTTTACCGGACCATTCCTGCATTACCCGCAACTCCTGGCCTGCACCGCAACCGAGATCCAGAATGCTCCACTGTTGTTTGGCCGGATTCTTCTGGATTAACGTGTTCAACCCACTGATCAATGCACTGTATCCGCCAAGCGTTTTGTTGACGAAATGAATGTATCGCAACGCCGACTGCAACTCCACCGGATTTGCCTGAGGATCATCGATTAATTCTTTATGCGGGGAACGGTATTTAAAACTGGCCTTCACTTACTTAAAGATAGGACATCTCAATGATCCTGCAAACACATTCGGCAAGCCGTAAAAAGAATAAACTATACAAGTGTCGGTTCCCCGTGCGTTTTACTGATAATATAAGGTGTGATTGCCGGCAAAAGCGACAATACTTCAACCGCTGCATTGGAAACAACCGGTACCGCCATCATCGATTGCAACCGGTTTCCCCACCACAGCCTTGAGTTGAACCGCGCGTGCCATTCGTGGTTGTACAATTGCTCAAGCTCGCTCCTCGATTTTCCAAGTCGTACTGATTCGTGAATTAATGTTGCCAGCCGGTAACCGGAATGAATGGCCATTGCCATTCCGTTTCCGCACAGTGGACTGATCATCCCGGCCGAATCACCGGCCATCAGAACATGTTCGGAAACCGCCTTTTTCGCACCGAATGTAAAATTGGAAATAGTTACCGGGCGCTCAAACAATTCTTTGCTTTGGTTGAAAACCCCGGCCAGTCGTGGGTTTTTCCACAACACATCCTGCTCAAGCTGAGCAATGCTCCCCGACCGTTTCAGATCTGAAGCCATTGCCAGATAACAAACATTTACCCGGTTCTCCTCTACACACGACACGCCACAATAGCCTCCTTTAAAATTGTGCAACGCCACCAGATCTTTTGGAAAATCAAGTCGGACATGCCTTTTCACCGCAATATACTTATCACTGTTTCTGTGCTCCTTGTTTTTCGGCAGGCTGCTGAAATTGCTGGTTTTCCCGAAAGCCCCGATCACAAAACGCGCTTTAAAATGTTGATCAGGAGTGTCGATTTGAAAATCTTCTCCGCTTAAATCCACAGCATTCACTTTGCACCTGGTGTAGATATGGACTCCGGCATCCCTGGCTTTCTGAGCCATCAAATCGTCCAGTCTGAACCGGCTGAGGCCGAATGCTCCGAGCGGAAGTATTGCCGCAATAGTTTTTCCAGAAGAAGCGCTGAGCTGGAAACGTTGAATGCGTGTAGCTCCTTCGGCAAACGGATCAATCCCAAAACTGTTCAATACCGGAAGCACCTCGTTCGATATGTATTCTCCGCACACCTTATGACGAGGAAAATCTTTTTGTTCAAATACCGCAACTGAATGCCCAAGGCGGGCCAGGTGAATGGATGCAGTTAATCCTGCCAATCCACCACCAATAATGACGACTTCGTAATTGTTTCCGGTCGGTTGCTGCATGTCATTCAAAGTTACAACAACTCCGAACGATCGCGGACCGGAAGAGAACTATCAGAAGAAAATTTTGAAAAAGGATCCTGAAATTAATTCAGGTAAAAGACATGGAGCGGATCCATATAGTGCTCACTGTCGAGCAGGCTCTCCATGGCACGAATAAACTGGGGATTGTTGTCGAAGCGAATGCACTCTTCAACAAAGAAATCACCCATGGAATATACCCTCAGCTTTTCATCTCCTTTAAGCTTCTCATCTATCAACATTCCGAATTCTTTAACCAATCGGATCTTCTCATTGAAATTAAGGATATTGTATTCCAGAGCTGTCATATTTTGAGGTATTGGTCTGACAAATGTATCGATTCATCGCTACTATGTCAACATTTATCGTTGTTAAAAAAGATATTTTGCATTGCTATTTTTGTCGCCGATAGGAATGCCACAATAGCCAAACACATAGGAAAGTCGTAACTTTAGGGCTCAATTCTGCATTAATGGAAGAACAGGAGAAATTAGAACGATTTCAGAAACGCATAGACGAGGGTTTAAAAATTGAACCCAAAGACTGGATGCCTGAGCGATACCGGAAACAACTCATCCGCATGATCTCTCAACATGCACATTCAGAAATTGTAGGGATGCTGCCCGAAGGAAACTGGATTACCCGCGCACCCAGTCTGCGCCGAAAGGTGGCACTGCTGGCCAAGGTTCAGGATGAAGCCGGACATGGTTTATATCTGTACAGCGCGGCAGAAACCCTTGGAGCATCACGCGAAGAACTCATCAACCAGTACCTCGACGGAAAGGCTAAATATTCGTCCATTTTCAACTACCCTACCCTGACCTGGGCGGACATCGGTGCCATTGGTTGGCTGGTAGATGGTGCGGCCATCATCAATCAAACCATGTTGGCACGCGGATCCTATGGCCCTTATTCCCGCGCAATGGTGCGCATTTGTAAGGAGGAAAGTTTTCACAATCGCCAGGGTTACGAAATCATTTACAACCTCGCTAAAGGCACCGAAGCGCAGAAGAAACTGGCGCAGGATGCCCTCAATCGCTGGTGGGGCCCTGCCATGCAGATGCTCGGGCCACCCGATGACAATTCGCCGAATTCTGCAGAAACCATGCGCTGGCAGATTAAGGTAGAGAGCAATGATGTGGTTCGTCAGCGGTTTATTGACCGCACGGTACCGCAGGCTCACGCGGCGGGACTTACCATTCCGGACGACCAGCTGAAATTCAATGAACAAACCGAGCACTGGGAAATTGGCCCCATTGACTGGGATGAATTCTGGCGGGTTGTAAAAGGCAATGGCCCCTGCAACAAGAAGCGTATCGAAACGCGCATCAATGCCGAAGAAGCAGGCCAATGGGTGCTCGAAGCAGCAAAAGCCTATGCCGAAAAGCACAGCAAACAACAATTCACTACGATCTCATAATCATCACTCCATGACGCATATTAAAGAAAACGCCCACGGAATAGTCTGGGAAGTTTTTATTCAATCTAAACCCGGTATTCCTCACAAACACGCCGGAAATGTTCACGCACACGATGCCGAATCGGCGCTTACCAATGCGCGGGATGTATACACCCGACGGAATGAAGGCATCAGTATCTGGGTAATTCCCGCTCATCTGATTGTGGCTTCCGCCAGCGAAGACAGCGAATCGCTTTTTGATCCGGCAGACGATAAAGTATACCGTCACCCAACTTTTTATACCGTGCCGGAAGGCGTTAAATATCTGTAGCATGAGCCGTGAAGAAGCACTATTTGCGTATTGCCTGAAACTCGGTGACTCCAGTTTAATTATGGGCCACAGGCTCTCTGAATGGACTGGTCACGGACCGATGCTCGAACACGACATCGCACTGACGAACATTGCCCTCGACCATCTTGGGCAAGCGCGGATGTTATTGACCTACGCAGGGAATCTCGAAGGAAAAGGTCGCAGCGAAGATGACCTGGCTTACTGGCGGGATGCCGTGGAATATCGGAATGCTTTGTTGTGCGAATTGCCAAACGGCGATTTTGCTCAAACCATAATCAAGTCTTATCTGTTCGATGAATTCCAGAGCGCACTGCACAAGCAACTTTCGAATTCTACAGATGATCATTTAAAAGGTATCGCTGTAAAATCATTGAAAGAAACCACCTATCATCTTCGATATTCCCGCGACTGGATGTTGCGCCTGGGAGATGGCACCGATGAAAGCAATATCAGGTTGACAAATGGTATAGATCAGGTTTGGATGTACTTCGGAGATCTTTTTGCTCCGGCTCCAGGCGAAGAGTTGCTTGTTGGTGAAAATGTGGTGCCGGATGTAACGCTGCTTAGAAAAGATGTGGAAGCCAGCATTAAAAAAACCTTTCACGAAGCCGCACTGACTCCACCCGAATTTGATGCCGTTATGCAGCAAGGAAGTCAAACCGGATTTCACACCGAATACCTGAGTTATATCCTCGCCGAAATGCAGTCGGTAACAAGAGCTTACCCCGGAGCAACATGGTAAAAATCAGTACCGATACAGACAGAGCCTGGGCTGTTCTTGAACAAGTCAGTGATCCGGAAATACCGGTTTTGTCAGTGGTGGATCTGGGGATTATCCGCGGAATACAGGAGGTTAATGATCAACTGGAAGTGACCATCTCGCCTACTTACTCCGGTTGTCCGGCAATGGAGGTGATAGAACAGGAAGTTCAGTGGGCATTGGAGCAAGCTGGTTTCGAACGGGTGGAAATCATCACCGCCATTCACCCTGCCTGGACCACCGACTGGATGAGCGAGGACGGGCGCGAGGCACTGCGCCGCTTCGGGATCGCCCCACCGACCGGCCAGAAGGCGCACGGCCCGGTGCCGGTCGGGCTCTCGGTGCGCCGGGTCACCTGCCCGTTGTGCGGGTCGGAGGAGACCGAGGAGATCTCCCGCTTCGGGTCCACGGCCTGCAAGGCCCTGCGGCGCTGCCTGTCCTGCCGGGAGCCGTTCGACGAGTTCAAGACACTGTGAGGGGCTCCGCCCCCCACGCCCCCCGCTGGGGCTGCGCAC
>CALDPJ010000221.1 GCA_937911795.1 uncultured Flavobacteriales bacterium
ATGGTTAAACCCACCGCAATATAAACCTGTGTAAAACCTTTGCCAAGCGCGAGGGTAATGGCCATCACCATAAGCAAGGTTGGAACCGACCACATCACATTGATGAGCCACATGATCATTTCATCGACCCAGCCTCTGAAATATCCGGCGATGGCACCGAGAGAAATGCCGATGATCAACGATATCAAAACGGAGATTACGCCCACTCCGAGAGAGACAATTGTTCCGCCCATAATACGACTCAACAAGTCACGACCGAATTTATCGGTGCCCAGCCAAAAAGTTTGGTTGTATATATGGTCTTCGAGTACCATCTGCTGCATTTCTGCGACTGTTGCCTTTCGAATGGTTCCGTCGATTAACTCGGCCAATACACGATCGTTTTTTAAATCGTACGTGATGCCGTCGCTGGTAACCGGCCAAAGCACATCTGCCAATTTAAAACGCAATGAAACCTCTTCTACCTGGTTATTCGAGCCGTGGTGGTTGACGATGATTATTTCATCGCCTTCGAAATGGTACTGTTTGAAGGGAAATTTCTTGCCCGGCAATTCTTTTCCACCCAGAAGCAACCTGTCCCAGAATGAAACTGATTCAATCTCTTTGTTTTTGCGCACATCCAGCACATCGACACTATACCCCGGTTGATTGCGGGCAAGTTGCAGCATCTGGTCATTTGCATTAACGGTTTTATCGGGTCGGACTACCGAGCCGAGTATAGAAATGATTGCCGCGAGAATGATAATGTAGGCACCCACCACCGCCAGTTTATCCTTCCGCAGTCGGCGCAATGCAAGCTGACCCAATGAATTGGATAAAGTTTCTTTCGGTAGTTTTATGTTTTTCTTCCTTTCCAAGCGGGTTTCCAGACTGCGCTTACGAATGTAATCAATGGCAGATACAACACGTATGCGATTGCAATAAAAACCAATTTTAATGGTTTCAGCCGCTGTCTGTACAGTGTTTCGGTAGTTTTTATCAACACCAGGTCCATTGTCACTTTCAGTAAAAGCAGAAGAATCCATGCAGATACAGAAGTAAACATCCAACCCATCAGCAGAAAAAGGGAATTCAGCAGCAAAATACAGCCGACAACGGCAGCCATCGACAAAATCATTCTTCCCGTTTTACCGGCCCATCTCACACGTTGAATAAAAGCCGATATCCACGATTGAGCCGCGGAAGTGGTGACCAGCACATCTTCTGAATGCAAAGGAACAACGCGCAAACCTTTTTGAATAAAATTATGCATCAGCAAAACGTCATCTCCTGAAGCAGTGGTCTGATGACCTGAATATCCGCCAACGGCCATGAAGGATGATTTGAGGAAAGCAAGATTGGCGCCATTGCAGGCTATTGGTATATTCAGCTCCGCCAGACCAAAAGACAAACCTTGTATGGCCAGATTTTCTGCCACCTGAAAGAATCCCGACGCGCTGTTTCCTTTGTTGTCAATACGCAGGGGCATGATCATCATATCTGCCTTCTGCTGTTGAAACGCCGTAGCGATGGAATCCAGCCAACCCGGTGGCACCCGAACATCTCCATCTGTTGTGACAATGATCGAACCAGATGCACATTCAATACCTTTTGACAAGGCTGCTTTTTTTCCGAATTCGTTTCCGGAAAGTGATATCAACTGCCAATTTGCATGGGCGCTGAGAAATGGATTCAGACCTTCGACATAATGATCAGTGGAGTGATCGTCTACCCAAATAACTTCCACCGCAGCGTTTTTAGTTTGTAAACTGAGATCACGTGCCAGCAGAGTTAAACCATCGGCTTCGTTTCGAAAAGGAACCACTAAGGTTACTTTCAACTCCTTTTCACGATTCCGGGGTTGAACTACAGAATTTCGTCTTAGCCGAATTATACCGGCGATTGCAAACAGCACAATACTGCAGTATAAAACACTAAAAATGTAAAGGAGAATATCCATCGGTTGCGGTTGCTGACAAAAGTGTGAAAATAAATTGTAGAACATGTTCTGTAAGTTGGATGGGCGACATCAGAATATTCTACTTTTGGTCCAGCTAATGGAACAAAAAGACAGCATAATTCTGGGGATCGATCCGGGAACTACCATTCTCGGATACGGCATCATTGAGTGCCGGGGTGGTAAGATGAAAATCTTGTGCATGGGTAATTTCCGGCTCAACAAACTCAGCGATCACGGATTAAAGCTGCGTGAAATTCAGAAACAGGTAAGCGCGTTGATCGAATCTTATCTACCCGATGAAATGGCCATTGAAGCGCCCTTTTATGGCAAGAATGTTCAGAGTATGCTGAAGCTGGGGCGCGCTCAGGGCGTAGCCATTGCCGCTGCGATGGAACGCGAGGTCCCATATACAGAATACGCACCGAAAAAAATCAAACAAGCAATACCCGGCAACGGGAATGCATCGAAAGAACAAGTTGCGGCGATGTTGCAGTCACTGCTGAAAATTGAGACGCTACCCAAAAACCTGGACGCTACAGATGGTTTGGCAGCGGCGGTTTGCCACTACTTCAACCGGGGAAAATCTTCAGAAAAATCAGGGTATTCCGGGTGGGAATCTTTTCTGGGAAAAAATCCCCACCGGAAAATTACCTAGGTTTATGCTTCGCGGATGGATTTCGCGATGCCCTCCATTTCCTCATTACTAAAGGATAGCTTAGGGCGTGAAAAATTGATATCCTCAACCGATTGCAATGGGAGCAGGTGTACGTGGGTATGCGGTACTTCAAGACCGATTACGGCAATACCAATCCTTTTACAAGGAATTACCTTCTCCATTTTAAGTGCCACCGATTTGGCGAATACGATCAAACCGGACAATTCTTCGTCCGGGATATCAAAAATATAATCTACTTCGCGCTTGGGTATAACCAGCACGTGACCTTTGGCAAGCGGATTCACATCTAAAAAGGCGAGGTATGTATCCGACTCCGCCACTTTAAAAGCGGGAATCTCACCTCTGACTATTTTAGTGAATATACTGGCCATACTTATCTTGAAATATTGAGTATTTCAAATTTAACCAATCCGGCGGGAATTTTAACCTCAACCAGGTCGCCCACGGCTTTACCCAACAAGCCGCGACCAATGGGTGAATCTACCGATATTTTTTTCTGCGCCAAACTGGCTTCATTCTCGGCCACAAGGGTATACTCGAGTTCCATATTGTTCTGCAGGTTTTTGATTTTCACCTTCGACAATATAAAAGCTTTGCTATTGTCCATCTGCGACTCATCGATTATTCTCGCATTGGCCACTAAATCTTCAAGCTTGGCAATCTTGGCTTCAAGATGCCCCTGAGCCTCTTTGGCCGCATCGTATTCAGCATTCTCTGACAGATCTCCTTTGTCTCTTGCTTCAGCAATCTGCTGAGAGATTTTTGGCCGCTCTACCGTGCGCATTTGATGCAGTTCGTCTTTTAATTTCTTAAAACCCTCTGCTGTGTAATAGCTTAAATTTGACATAGCCGTTTAAATTAAAACCATGGTGTAACATAAAAAAGAGAAAACCCCGAGGGGGGCTTTCTCTGAATGCAAAATTACGAAAAAAGAGTTGAAGAAGAGCTACCTTATGTTGATAGCGACTCCAATTGAGTGTATTCCTGAAAAAGGATTTGTAAAGCGATAACTGTAATCAAAAGAAAGATCGGAACCTGATTTGCCGAGTGGAACGTGTACGCTGGCACCGGCGTGTATTCCGGTGAGTACGGTCATTCTTTCCTCGTCGTTGGTGATTCCGCCTTCGTAGTGGTATCCTCCACGAAGAGAAAACAGCTCTTTAAACGAGTATTCCAGGCCTCCAAGGAAATTATCCTTTGTGAAAGAATTCGCAATAAAAGTAGCCCCTGGGGTAAGCCGGTGATTGGCTCCTAAATTTATGTAATAGGTTGCTCCAATAGCCACCAAAGATGGAAGTTCACTTCGGGCAGCGCGATGTTCTACGGTAAGTT
>CALDPJ010000222.1 GCA_937911795.1 uncultured Flavobacteriales bacterium
CCGACGAGTTTTCCGTCCGGATTGAGGTTGCGGTGCATGTGCACGGCATATTCTTTTCTTAATTCCGGATGCAAGGCGCAGAAAAATGTCTGCTCTACAATCAGATCGTATTGATTGTGGTGATCAAAAAAATTACCCCCGATCAAATGATCCACCGGAAAATCAGGAATTCTTTTGTGAAGATTCTTCAGTGCGCTGGGTGCGAGGTCAATTACGTGAATGTTCGTGAATCCTTGTTCATGAAGGTATTCTGCTTCGTAGGCGTTTCCGGCTCCGGGAATTAAAATCCGGAGATGTTTATCGGTCAGTTGATCGAAATAGGTTTTCAATGGGGTAGAAGCGTAGCCGATGTCCCACCCAAGCTGGTTGCCGAGGTAACGGTTTTCCCAGTATTCAGCATCCAGCAATTCTTCTTTACTCAAGCCCATTTCAGCGCAAAATTAAAAGTGGAACTTCCGTATGGATGGCCGCATCAACCGTCGGCGAACGGCGAAACAATTCCTGTACCCACGGATATTCGTTTTTGATCATACACATCATATGGAAGTCGGCCGTGTCGATGTAATCAAACAGCGCTTTTCTGACGTCATCGCGAATTCCGAATACAAATTTGTTTTTGATGTCGCCGAGGGCTTTGTCAATGTCTGACTTTGCGCGCGAGCCCCGCTCGTAAATCATATCCATTTCTTCGCGGTCGGCGGCAAAATGAATGAGCTCTACCGGAGCATTGAACAATTTTGCAAAAGCAATGAGCGGCTGAAGCGTTTGTGCGTAATCTATTTCACCGAGGTCGGTAGCCAGGCAAACTTTCGTGATGTCTTTGTATTTCCAGCTTTCCGGTATGAGAAGCAGGGGATGATCGGCTTTTTGTATGGTTTCCAGTGCAACACTTCCGAACAGTTTGTTGCTCAAACCCGATCGTCCGGTCTTACCCATCACAATCAGATCATACTGGCCCAGATCTGCCGTTTTATCGATCATTTCTGCCGTATCTCCTTTCACCGCTTTGATGTGGATGTGCATCTTAGGGAAATCCGGCTGAACATCATCAACCTCCTGTTGTAGATCTTCGATGGTGGTGAGGTAGAGTTGCTCGCTGATGTCCCTCAAAACACTCTGCCCGGTAGAAGGTTGATTGTATACCGAACACAATGTAACTTCCGCTTCAAAAAGCTGAGCAAATTTCAATGCGGCAATTAGAGCATTGCGCGCATTGTCAGAGAAATCTGTGGGAACAAGTAATTTCTTCATTTTAATTGGACATCGCTCTCAGTAGAAATCCGCCGGATCAATGTTTTTTCTCCGCACCTCTTGATTCGGTAGCAATAACAAATGCTCCGATTAATCCGGCCAGCGATAAAATGAACATGATGACGTTGAACATGTTGCTGTTGTTGTCATTGTAAATGAACGCCATCTGGAATGGCCCCACCAGGGTAATGGCAGTGATAATAAGTGCAATAATTTTACCTTTCATATCTTAGGAATTGATGGAACAAATGTGATGAATAATTTGCAAATGGGAACAATGCAGTCTCCAAAAACTAATTTTTATCATCTTTTCTGATGACTCTGGTCAGTGTGTGCCGGTGATGCTCAGCATACTTTTGTGGGGTAAAATAATCGACATGTCTTGACACACTCGACCAATTCAACTCTTTGTTTTCACTGCGGAGATCATCTGCCGCGAAAAATCGTGCATTACGACAACCAGAGTTTCTGTTGTACGGGGTGTGCCACGGTTTACGAATTGCTTTCGGCGAGTGGAATGGACAATTATTACCAGCTTCAGGATCGACCCGGCATCAAAGGCGACAACGCGGATAACGGCCGCTACGCGTTTCTTGATCTACCCGAAATACAGGACCGGCTCATTCAGTTTCGAGAGGGTAGACATGCGCGCATCACCCTTAAATTACCGGCCATTCATTGCAGCTCGTGCATCTGGCTCCTTGAGAATTTGTACAAAATTCACCCGGGAGTTAACAGCGTTGCCGTCTTTTTCACACGAAAAGAGGCAACCATTCTTTACAATCCTGAAGAAATCTCGTTGCGACACCTTGTAGAACTGCTGGTGAAACTTGGCTATTCACCCGAAATCAATTTTTCAACCTTCGGGGAAAAAGAACGCGCCTTACCCAAACAATTGTATTATAAAATCGGCATCGCCGGATTTTGCTTCGGGAATATTATGCTACTCAGCCTGCCTGAGTACCTCGGTATGGGCGCTGGTTGGGAGGCGTATGCTCATTTTTTCGGATGGATCAATATTTTCCTTTCCATTCCTGTATTTACTTATGCCTCATCGGGATATTACAAATCGGCGTGGGCTGCGTTGCAACACAAACAGGTAAATATTGATGTGCCGATAACCATCGGAATATTTGCGCTGTTTGGCCGGTCGGTGTATGAAATCGTTAGCGGAGCAGGAGCCGGATACATGGATTCGCTGGCGGGATTATTGTTTTTTCTTTTGGTCGGCAAGTGGTTTCAGGAGAAAACCTACCAAAGCCTGGCTTTCGACAGAAAATACGATGCTTATTTTCCGGTAGCGGCAACCGTGGTGAAAGGGCAAGTTGAAAAACAAATTCCGCTTAAAGAGCTCCGGCCTGGGATGGAAATTATTGTGCGCAACCAGGAACTTATTCCCGCAGATGCAGAGCTGCTTTCAGACGAAGCCTCCATCGATTTTAGTTTTGTCACCGGAGAATCTGATCTGGTTTACAAGCAAAAGGGATCATTTATATATGCCGGCGGTCGGCAATCCGGAACGGCCATCCGGCTGAAAGTCCGACATGCTGTAGATCAAAGTTATCTCACGGCGCTGTGGAATCAGCAGGTTTTTAAAAAGCCGGAACAGGCGCCGGTTCAGCTTTTTATAGACAGAGTTAGCAGAAGATTTACGATCATTGTTTTGCTCATTGCTGCCATTGGTGCTATTTTCTGGTGGATGTACGATCCGTCGCGCATTGCACAGGTGGTAACCGCCGTGCTGATTGTTGCCTGCCCGTGTGCCCTTGCGCTGAGTGCACCGTTCACCATGGGGCTGGCGTTGCGCGTGATGGGGCGCAATCTTTTTTATCTGCGGAATGTAGACAGCATTGAAAAAATGGCGTCGGTTACCGATATTGTTGTTGACAAAACCGGGACATTAACCCATACTGATCAATATGAGGTAACTTTCGAAGGTCCCGAGCTTTCTCCCGAAAACCATCAGCGGGTAGCGTTGCTTGCCGGACAGTCCAATCACCCATTGAGCAGAACCATAGCGGATTTTCTTAAACTCGCCGCACAGGAAGATGTAATGGATTTCGAAGAAATTCCCGGGTCGGGACTGAAGGGAACCATAGGATCTACACCATTTATTCTTGGGTCGGAGCGGATGGTTACCGGTGATTCTGCAAACACTGATGGTTCTACGCGGGTATATTTGAAGATCGGCGAACAGGTAATGGGCTATTTCCGGCTTCGGTCGGCGTATCGTCAAAATATCGATCGCACTTTACAGGAATTGAACAGGAATTACCGTTTGCACCTGCTATCTGGCGATCACGATGGTGAGCAGAAACGACTTTCGAAACTTATCCCAACAGACCGAATGCACTTTCGGCAAAGTCCATACGATAAACTGAAATATATTGAAGGGCTCCGGAACAAGGGGAGAGTAGTGCTGATGCTCGGAGATGGACTCAACGATGCAGGGGCTTTAAAAGCTGCAAACATGGGAGTTTCTGTGGCCGACAATGTGTACGCTTTTACGCCTGCCTGCGACGCCATCGTTGATGGTTCCGTGCTGAATCGACTGCCCGGATTGCTGCAATTGTCCAGAAGCGGAATGGACATATTAAGGTGGAGTATTGTCCTTTCGTTCATGTACAATACCATCGGTTTGAGCTTTGCCCTCTCCGGAATGTTGTCGCCGTTGGTGGCAGCGATCCTGATGCCGTTGAGCTCCATTTCGGTGGTGGTGTTTACCACCGGTATGGTCAACTGGAAAACGCGTAAGCTTAAACAGCTGTACTAATTAAGGCTGAAATCCCGCTGCCGGAGCATTCGGATCTTCTGCAATGAATTACTCAAAAAGTGACAATTATCAGTATTCCCTGTGATCTGCATCATTTTTTATCCGCTGTAACCGAAGGTAATTTGTATCAGCAATTAGAAACAAATGAGTGTTCTCTTCCTATTAATAATCGTAAGCCTGCTGGTAGCGGTTTGTTTTCTGGTGGCCTTTCTATGGGCAACTTCCAGCGGACAATATGAGGACGAATACGCTGATAGTGTCCGGATTCTTTTTGATGATCCGAAACCTCCTGCAAAAAAATCTTCCCCTTTAAAAAACAGGTAAATGGAATTAGAGAAGTTTTCATACGACAACGAAATTGTTAAAAAGTTTGCCATCGCAACGATGTTTTGGGGCCTGGCAGGCATGTTGGTGGGCCTGATAGTAGCCTTGCAATTTGTATTTCCCGAGGTAACCGGAAACGTCAGTTTCCTTTCTTTCGGCCGGATCCGCCCGTTGCACACCAATGCGGTGATCTTCGCATTTGTGGGTAACGGAATCTTTACCGGCGTTTATTACTCCCTGCAACGCCTCTGTAAAGCCCGGATGTACAGCGACGTTCTCAGCAACATTAATTTTTGGGGATGGCAGCTGATTATCCTCAGCGCGTTGATTACCCTGCCAATGGGATTTACCTCAGGTAAGGAATACGCAGAACTCGAATGGCCGATCGACATTGCCATTACCTTGATGTGGGTGGCTTTTGGTGTTAACATGTTCGGAACCATTGTCAAACGACGCGTTCGTCATCTGTACGTAGCCATTTGGTTTTATATTGGAACCTTTGTTACGGTAGCAATGTTGCACGTGGTCAACAGCTTCGAGCTTCCTGTTTCGTTCATGAAAAGTTACTCATGGTACGCCGGTGTGCAGGATGCGCTCGTTCAATGGTGGTACGGTCACAATGCAGTAGCCTTTTTCCTTACGACGCCTTATCTGGGATTGATGTATTACTTCGTTCCAAAGGCCGCCAACCGTCCGATATATTCATACCGGCTATCGATCATCCACTTTTGGGCGCTGATTTTCCTTTACATCTGGGCGGGCCCCCACCACTTATTATACACTTCACTTCCCGATTGGGTACAATCCCTTGGGGTGGTATTCTCAGTTATGCTGATTGCACCTTCCTGGGGAGGAATGCTCAATGGTTTGCTGACGTTGCGCGGTGCCTGGGACAGGGTTCGGGAAGATCCGGTATTGAAATTTTTAGTGGTGGCCATTACTGCCTATGGAATGGCAACATTCGAAGGTCCGATGATGTCTTTAAAATCTGTCAATGCCATTTCTCACTTTACCGACTGGACCATTGCCCATGTTCACATTGGCGCACTCGGGTGGAATGGTTTCCTGACTTTTGGAATGCTTTACTGGCTGATTCCGGTGATGTTCAGAACCAAATTGTATTCGGTTAAGCTGGCCAATACTCATTTCTGGATCGGCACACTGGGAATCCTCTTTTATGCACTTCCATTATACTGGGCAGGATTTACCCAAAGCCTGATGTGGAAAGAGTTTACTCAGGAAGGACTACTGGCATATCCCAACTTTCTGGAAACGGTTACGCAAATTATCCCGATGTACGCACTCCGTGCTTTTGGTGGGTTGCTCTATCTCACAGGAGCCATTATCGGTGCGGTGAACCTGATGAAAACTGCCAGACAAGGGAATTTTCTTGCCAACGAAGAAGCAGAAGCGCCTGCTTTGGTGAAGAATGTTGTCATCAAAGGCGAAGGTTGGCATCGCTGGCTGGAGCGCAAACCCATTCAGTTGATGGTGTTGTCGTTAATCGCCGTGGCCATCGGCGGAGCGCTGGAAATGGTTCCAACCTTTCTCGTAAAATCCAATGTGCCGACTATCAGCAGCGTTCAACCTTATACGCCGCTTGAACTCGAAGGAAGGGATCTCTACATCCGCGAGGGATGCTACAATTGCCATTCACAGATGATCCGGCCATTCAGGGATGAAGTTGCGCGATACGGTGAGTATTCGAAAGCAGGTGAGTTTGTATACGATCATCCGTTTCAATGGGGATCCAAGAGAACTGGTCCAGATCTTCACCGCACCGGAACCGGAAACATCAATGCCAAACCAAATGCCTGGCATTATCACCACATGCTCGATCCGCGAACCATGTCACCGGGATCAATTATGCCACAATACCCGTGGTTAATAGACGATGATCTGGATACCAGTTTTACTGCAAAGAAAATCGTCGTCATGCAAAAACTCGGTGTGCCGTATGCCGAAGGATACGCAGATCAGGCGGTGGACGATCTGATGGCGCAAGCCCGTGGAATAGCCAACGATCTCGCTCAAAACAATATTGAAGTAGAGCCCAACAAAGAGATCATCGCTCTGATTGCCTATCTGCAACGATTGGGAACAGATATTCTGGTCGACGAAACAATTGTACACAAAATCGAAGAATAGTCATGCTGAAATTTATCAAAGGCCATATGGAAAGCATCGACGGAATAGCCATTTACCCGGTGATTTCGTTTGTCATCTTCTTCGCCTTTTTCACCATACTCGGAATAGTTGTTTTTGCGCAGCGCAAGGATTATTTCCGGCAGATGAGCAATCTGCCCCTCGACGATGCAGCAATGAAACCTGAAAAATTAAAGGACAATGAGTAACTCATGTAAACCAATACTGCTGACGGTTGCTGCAGGAATGTTCTCGGGCGTTGAGGTGATGGCCCAGTCGGAAACAGCGCCGGCAGCAAACCAGGATTTTTTGTACGGTTTATTGATCGCTTTCGGAGCGTTGTTTCTGATCATTATTCTCGTGCTCAACAGTGTGATCAAGAGCATGGCCGGCAACGCTGAGTTGTGGAAACCAAAAAACACCAAAATAACCAGGGCAGGGCTTATTTTATTATTGATAGTGACGTCCGCTCAGAGCCAGGCTGCCGAAGCAAAGTCATCGCCATTTGCATTCATCGACAGTTATCCGGATTCTTTCTGGTTTCTGGTAATCATGAATTTGTTTTTCGTGCTCATTATCCTCGTTCAGCTCAGGGTTTTCAGAAAACTCATCGATTCATTGCGCGTACAGAATCAACCGGAAACCGAAGTTGCCATCGAGCCGGTAGTGGAAACTGAAAATGCCTGGTGGACCAACCTCAGGAGGAAACTGGTACGGGCCGTGCCAATAGAGCGGGAAGAAGAGATCATGACCGATCACGAGTATGATGGCATTCGTGAGCTCGACAATGTTCTGCCCCCATGGTGGCTGGCCATGTTTTATGCAACCATAATATTCGCTTTTGGTTATGTCGCGCATTATCATGTGTTCAAAACCGGCGATCTTCAGATTGCCGAATTCAATAAATCGGTACTAAATGCCAATCAGGAAGTTGAAGCCTACATGGCAACCATCAAGGCACAGGTAGATGAAAAAACTGTTACTCTGGTCACGGATGCCGAATCATTGGGGGCGGGAGAGAAAATTTACAAAGCGAATTGTGTGGCCTGCCATGGTGTGTTCGGCGAAGGTGGTGTCGGGCCCAATTTTGCGGATGAATACTGGATTCACGGAGGTTCTGTAAACGATGTGTTCTCCATAATAAAATACGGCGTTCCGTCCAAAGGAATGATTAGCTGGCGCGCACAATTGTCTCCGACAGAGATACAGAATGTAGCGAGTTATCTCTTTACTTTTCAGGGTACCAACCCGGACAACCAAAAAGAACCCCAGGGCGAAAAATATATACCTGCAGATGCTGAAGATAATCCGGAAGTGGATCACCGGGAAGTAGCATCTGATTCTGGCATTCCATCCGATTCACTCAGCACCATAATTGAAATTTAAACCGTACCGAAGCGCGTATCCGGTATTCACCATGCAAGAAACAGAAATATACGTAGATGAATCTTTCCGCGACTCCATCACCACCGTAGATGAGAAAGGTAAACGAATCTGGATTTTTCCGAAGAAGCCGTTCGGGAAATTTACCAATTACCGAACTTACCTCAGCTATCTGTTGCTGGCATTGCTGTTCGCCGGTCCTTGGTTGAGGATTTCCGGCGAACCGGTTTTGTTACTGAATATCCTGGAAAGAAAGTTTGTGATTTTAGGAATGATTTTCTGGCCGCAGGATTTTTACCTGTTCGGGCTGGCCATGATCACCGGCGTGGTTTTTATCATCCTTTTTACGGTGGTGTATGGACGGATATTTTGTGGATGGATTTGTCCGCAGACAATTTTCATGGAACACGTATTCCGCAGAATTGAATATTGGATCGAAGGCGACTGGAAACACCAGAAAAGACTGAAGGACGCACCCTGGACTCCTGAAAAAATTCGTAAAAGATTATTGAAACACAGTATCTTTTTCCTGATTTCATTCGCCATTTCCAATACTTTTCTGGCCTATATCATCGGTTCCGAAAAGCTACTCGAAATCCAACTGTCCAATCCGGTATACCACCTCAAAGGATTGAGTGCAATGTTGATTTTTACCGGTGTGTTCTATTTCGTTTTTGCGCGGTTGCGCGAACAGGTTTGCACCAACATTTGCCCGTACGGAAGGCTACAGGGGGTGATGCTCGACAAAAGTTCGGTTGTGGTTGCCTATGATTATATCCGAGGAGAGCATCGTTCAAAATGGCGCAAAGCGGAAGACCGGAAAACGGAGGGCAAAGGTGATTGCATCGATTGCCACCAGTGCGTGGATGTTTGTCCAACCGGAATTGACATTCGGAACGGTACTCAGCTCGAGTGCATTAATTGCACGGCTTGCATAGATGCCTGCAACCATGTAATGCACAAGGTTGGACTCGAACCGGATTTGATCCGATACGCTTCCGAAAACGGGATCAAGAGCAGGGATATGAAATTTAAATGGACCGCCCGGGCCATAGCCTATACCGGTGTGCTTGTTTTATTGGTAGGGTTTATGTCGTATCTGTTGATTTCCCGAACCGATATATCGGCAACCATTCTTCGTACACCGGGCATGATTTACCAGAAGCAAGACGATGGCCGGTTCAGCAATTTGTACAACTATAAGTTGATCAATAAAACCAACCGCGATATGGATCTGGAGATCCGTTTATTAAATACCGAAGGCGAACTGAAGCTGGTTGGATCCAATTTGTTTGTCGAGCGACAGGGTTTAGCCGAAGGGGCGCTGTTTCTCATCTTTGACAGAAGTCAGATATCGGACAAAAAGATGAAGGTGAAAATCGGAATCTTTTCGGATGGTGAATTAATTGAAACAACGAAAACAACATTTATAGGACCTTAAAAAATTAAGCAATGAACTGGGGATGGAAAATTGCATTGGGATACGGCTGCTTTGTAGCGTTTATCCTGTTTATGGTTTACTCAGCCAATCAGGTCGATTTTCAATTGGTGACGCCTGATTACTACAGTGAGGAAATCGCCTTTCAGGATCAGATCACCAAGAAGCAAAGTGCCCTTAATACTGGAAACGATATAGAGTTGCGTGTTGAAGAGAACAGGGTACGGCTTCTCTTCAACAATTATACTCCGGCATCCGAAACCAGCGGCAAAGCCTATTTTTTCCGGCCATCGGCTTCAGAAATGGATCGGGAGTTTGACTGGACAATGGACGGTGAGGGCAACATGACGCTGGATAGAAAACATTTTGTGCGCGGACATTATGTTTTCAAACTCGATGGTGTAATGGATGGCAATGCCTTTTTTGTAGAGCACCCCATATTTATTCCTTGATGGCACCAACGGTAATCTCTGCGGCATTTTTAATCGGTTTAACCGGAAGCCTGCACTGTATTGCCATGTGCGGCCCCTTGGCGATGACTGTTCCCCAATCCAGAAACCGCTGGGTGAGTATATTGTTGTACAATGTGTCGCGGTTGGCTGTGTATTCTTTGTTGGGTTTCATTTTTGGGTCACTTGGGTCGCGGATCGGCTTTCTTGAAAGCGGACAACGAGTTTCTGTAGTGTTGGGGATCGTCATTCTGCTCATTTTTGTGGTTCCCGCTGTTTTTCCGGGGCTGATTTTGCCCAAACTGACAGCAGCCATTACCAGGTGCTATGGCAGAATGGCGCGTCCGGTGATGCAGTATCGTGGAGTTGGAGCTCCGGTAGCACTTGGTGCCATCAATGGATTGTTGCCCTGTGGCCTGATTTATATCTCACTCGCTGGAGCTGTGTCTTCCGGTTCTGGCTTAAATGGTGCGCTTTTACTGGCGGTTATTGGCGCCGGAACATTGCCGGCTATGTTTTCAATGATGGCCTTGCGCCGGATATTTAAATCGTGGATGCAGAAAGGAAGCCGTCTGGCTCTTCCGTTGATAGCTGGCATGCTGGCCGTATCGCTAATCGGCCGCGGTCTGAATCTCGATATTCCATTTTTCAGCCCGAAAGTGGAAAAAGTAGTAACTGCTTCCGGTGATTCCTGTCAGTAGATGCTCGTTCCGAAAAATCCAGCCATATTTTTTTCCTGAATGAATTTACCGGTGAGAGACGGTAAGTGGGGGAGTGAAGCCTGCAACGAACTTAGCGTTCCCGATACCACCAGGGCGTTTGATCCACAGTTGATCAGCTGAAGAATTTTTTCGGGTGATTCTTCAGAGACTTTGTACACCCCGAAATTCTGGCAATGTTCTTTCAGATATTCTACCATCAGCTTTTCTTCCTCCGGTAAAAAATGGCTGCAGCCGTGATTGATTTCGAGTAACGTAACATTTACCATGCTGCAGAATCCTCCCATAACCTGACAGAACTGACGGATGGAGCCGAAATTGGGATTCTCACCATCGTAGGTAATCAGTACTTCTTCTATTTTATGTGCACGATTCGGAACTACAATGACCGGAACCTGAGCAAGCGCGTCATTCTGGTATTTAGAGGCAGCATTTAACCACTGGTTCGAAGCATCCGATAAAAGTACCGTCTGAAGTACAATCAAATCGGTGTATTTTGCTTCACGCGCAATATCGTCTGTGGTTAAATTCTTACCGTTCCGAACCACAACTTTTACGTTGGGGTGAGCATTAAATGACTGCTGAATGTCGGCAGCAGTCATTTGTTTCTCTGTTTCCGAAAAATCAGATTCTTCAACGTAAGCAATCACCATAAGGGTTTTCATTTCGCGAAAAAGCTGTACGGTAAAGTTAACACAACTTCGGGCCTCCGATTTGTTGCTCAACAGAACCAATATTTTCCGGCTGTCCATCTTTTTACTAATATGGGAAAATCACTCCTGTAGGGCTTTCAACATCTTTCAAACGAATGCTGAGTACCGGCATATCAAAATGATTGACCACACTTTCGGCAATACTTCCATTGATCAGGTGCAACAATCCGGTACGGCCATGCGTCGCTATGGCAATAACATCCGGTCGGTTCGAAGTGCTGAAGTTGAGAATTCCCTTCTCCACATTTTCATCGTTGTAGATGTGGGTAGAAAAATCGTCGAGCCCGACGCTTTCTGCGAATTCATGCATAATTTTTTCACTGTACCAGGTTGATTCAAAATTGCCGGGAGTGTTGATCTTCAGTAGCATTATCTTTGCATTAAACAACTTCCGAACGGTGTTTACAACCGCAAACGCAGGCTCTACTTCTCTAAAGAAATTGGAAGCAAATGCAATGGTAGAAGGATCGAACGGGCCGTTATATTTGGCAATTGTCAGTACCGGAATAGTACTTGCGCGAACTACTTTTTCGGCATTGGATCCGATGAAAATTTCCTTAAATCCGCTTGCTCCGTGCGTACCCATAACAATCAGGTCATGATTGGCAAAATCCTCCTGATTAACTGCTTCCCACACCGGAGTATCCCATGCAAGGCTTGTTGCTATTTCAATGCCCGAAAAAATCGGGTCTGCCAGCAACACATCAAACTTATCCTGAATTTCAGCTTTAAGTCTGCGGTTTTGCTCGTGGTCTACAGACATATCTACAAAACCATAAATCGGCCGTTCGTATACGTGCAGCAACCTGATTTTAGCGTTTTGTCTTCGGGCAATATCGGCGGCGGTCTGAACTGCAGCATATGCACAGTCAGAAAAGTCAGTGGGAACAAGAATGTTTTTCATGATTGGGGGTTTTACAGTTATACAAAAGAAGAGCAATATAAGACAGAAACAAATGACACAGGTCACCTGCTGAACTGATAAAAATCAACTTTTTTTCTGAGAAGACCCAACGAGACTCAGCAGGACACCTGAAAATGCCGTAAAAAGACGATTTTTTAATACAGTCCGCCAACCCGGGCGAGTTGGACAGGATCAGTAATCATGATTCTGCGCCCTTCAGTGCTGACAAGTCCTTCATCTTTAAAATCGTGAAGCAGACGAATGAGTGTTTCGGTGGCGGTACCAACAATGTTGGCCAGATCTTCGCGCGTGAGGTTAATCACCACCGGCCCATTGCTCACAGCGTCGAGGCCATAGGTGTCGTGAAGCATAACAAGTGTAAGTGCCATCCGTTCTCTAACGGATTTTTGTGCGAGATTAGTCAGTTTTTCGGTCATCAACCCCATTTCCTGGCAGACTTTTTTTAACAGTCGCTGGTAGAGCTCGGGAGATTGTTCGAGCATTTCCAGGAAATTAGCCCTCGGTATAAAGCAGATGTTGCAGTCCTCCAGCGTTTCGCCGGATACCGAATAGTTTTCTTCACTCAACATCGCTTTGTAACCCAGCACATCGCCAACGGATGCAATGGTAATGATCTGTTCTTTTCCATCGGAACCCAACCGGTAGATTTTTACTTTTCCCCGGTTGATGCAGAAAATGCCCATTGGCCGGGTACCTTCATGGAAGAGAATTTGCCCTTTTTTATAGGTGTTGGCCGATTTCTGCTCATTGAACTGGGTTAGATTGTGTGCACAAAGTCCCGAAAAAACGGATCCCTTTCGTGCCTCACATTCAGTACAATCCAATGCTAACAATTTTCTTTTCATAGCTCAGAGAAGATCAATTCACTGCAAAGATATGCAGAAAAATTCCGGACACTAAATGCAGCTGTAATGGTAAGAGAGAATGAGACGGGGTAGAACTTAATTAAATGGGCTACTCTTTGGTATCAATCATTGCTGCTTCTATGTCTTCGGCAACACTATCGATACTCTCCTTAATTTCGATAACCGGCATTCCGGGGCGTTGTTCTCTGCTGAATTGCTTGAATATAGCCTTCGATTCCAGTTTCATATCGTTGGCCAGTAACAGAGCGTCGTACGGATGGTTCTGAATTTTCTTCAAGGCATCATCGTCCGACAAACAGCCGGTGACGTCATATTTTTTGAGCTTGAGAACCCTTTCCAATTGTTTCAGTTCGCCTTGGTTACGGCCGATGACTAAGATTTTTAATCCCATATTTCATGCAGATTGAGGTGGACTAAGGTAGCAATTGAATAAAAATCACAAATGTTTAAAGTGTTTAATTTTTATAATGTGGGTTTTTGAACCCGGTGTTGCCGGTCAGATGAGTCGAACTTCCAGAATATTATCTACAGGAATGGAAATTCCTTTTTTCAGGATCACGTGTTCTTCTCCCAGACCCCAGATAGTGGTGTGTACCATTTTAATTCCTGCGTCCGAATCGAATACCAGCCGAACCTTGTGTTTTTGAGAGTTGCCGAGAATCAAAGCCGTCGAAAGTTGTCGTTTGATTTCCAGAGGATTTTGAACTTCGGGCTCGGTGTCTCTGAACGTGAGACCTGTAATTTGTTCCTTATCGATGAGATCTACCAGACTGTTTGATATCATAACTCCCGGAATTTAAGAGTGAAATTTAAGAATTATTCTTTACAAAAAATTACGATTCTTTCGGATATCGGAGTTCAGAATCAGAATTTTAATCAGGTATATTGAATTATAGCGGGCATAAGTTATAGCCATGAAGCCAGATGAGTTCGTGGTCGGATTATTTTCGCTATTTTCATTGCAAAATTGAACAATGAGATACCTGATAAATTTAATAGTAAGTGGTGTAGCGGTATACCTGCTGGCATGGCTGCTGCCCGGAGTTCATGTGGGCGATTATATCGATGCTCTGGTGGTTGCGCTGGTGATTTCGGTACTGAATATTTTTGTCCGGCCGATTCTGATCTTCCTGACCATTCCGGCTACCATCGTCACACTGGGATTGTTTTTACTGGTGATCAACGCAATAATCATCTGGTTGACACACCTGATGCTCGATAACTTTCATGTAGACAACTTCTGGTGGGCATTGCTCTTCAGCGTGCTACTCTCTATTCTAAATTCAATTTTCATCGGAAGCGAACGACAGAGAAGAGATTCAGACCGGTCCCGGATAAATTAAAAAGCCCCCGGGGGACCAGGGGCTTCTTCGCAATTTATAGCGAAAAGTGCGTGTGGTTAAATCACCAACCAAAAACCACATACTTCCATCTTAACGGATATAATCTTAAAGTGTTACAAATTCCCCAATAAATTTAAAACGACTTATGTTCAGCTGCAGAGAACGTTAGCAGCCCAGGTTGCCATCAACAGTTCTGGTTTGCTCTTTACATTGTAGCCCATCGATTGTAAATATCCTTCGGCTGCTGGTAATAATTTGTTAGAGAAGTATTTGGGGTCGCTATTATAATCCAGATCAATTTGCGTGACATCTATTCCACCTTCCCGTAAATATCCGGCCAATTCAATGCTGCGTTGAAGTTCATCCCACAGACGTGTCCACCGATCGGTAATTTTATGAATCTTTTCTTTTTGGTATAGTACGTGCGCACCGTTGTTGCTGTACCGCAACACAACTGTGCTTACGTACACCGTATTTCGCTGATAGTTCTGGCTATCCGTTCCGACATGAACTTTTATATCCTGATTCTCTCTGGTAAGATTTTGAACGTACGACAAGAGATCCACAATTTCATGAGAATGCATTGTTTTGAAAATTCCGGCCATTGTTCCCGATTTAGAATGCCTAACTTAATCATTATTCGGTGTATTGCGCAGCAGTGTGTTCTACAATATCAACAACTTTATTGACGATTGTTTATTTCCTTCATTGCCTGCGAAAAATAGCGGGTAAATCCCACATTACTTTTTCTGAGAAGGCCTAGCTTTGCATTGTGCTGGTTTATCCTGAAAATACGCTCGAAAAGCTGGAGTTCCTTACCATTTGTGAACAGGTGGCCAGATATTGTTCCGGACAGGTTTCGCGCAATGCTGCGCTGGCAATGCGCCCCTCGGATGATTTTGATGAAATTCTGGAATTGTTGAATCAGGCCGAGGGCTTTCACCAGATTCGCGAACATGGACTGTCTTTTCCGGAATTCCGGTATATGGAGGCGAGCAAAGAACTTGGAATGCTTAAAATCAGTGGAGCTGTTCTGGAAGGCCGGCAGTTTATGCTGTTACGGGAAATGAACAGTATGGCTGCCGATCTGGTAAAGGGAGTGAAGCGTCTGGTAGATTTTCCGGCATTGCAACAAATGGTACATCACCTGCAACCCGACGATACGGTTCAAATTCTGGTCGATCGGGTACTCAATGAAAACGGAAGCGTAAAGACGACCGCATCCAGAGAACTGGCCAATATCCGCAGATCAATCGATGAGCTTCGGAAAAAAACCTCGAAAATATTTGATGGCCTCCTGCGGAATTATCGTAAGGCTGGATGGTTGCGCGAGTACGGCGAATCTGTTTACCACGACAGACGGGTATTTGCAGTGGTGGCTGAACATAAAAATAAACTCAACGGTGTGATTCACGGCAGTTCAGAATCCGGAAACACAGCATTCGTGGAGCCGGCTGAACTCGTGAACATCAACAATGAACTGATATCTGCTTTGAGTGATGAAAAGAAAGAAGAGCATAAAATTCTGCGTCAGCTCACGAAAGAGGTTGCGGTTCACGAAAAATTGCTCAATCAGTATTTTCTGATCCTCGCCGATTTCGATCTGCTGGAAGCCAAATCAAAGTTATTCAGGAAACTGAACGCAATAAAACCGCATCTCCGGAAGAACTGCGAAAGGTTAATTGTTCGGCAGGGTTATCATCCGGTGTTGATGCAGAAGAATCAGGCAGAAGGATTGAAAACCATCCCGCTGGAACTGGAATTAACGCCCGAAGATTCTATCCTGGTTATCAGCGGCCCCAATGCCGGCGGTAAATCTGTGGCTCTCAAAACCGTTGGTCTGCTGCAAATGATGGTGCAAAGCGGCTTATTAATTCCGGTGCACGAATCCTCTGAGTTACCTGTATTTGCTCAGTTACTGGTAGATATCGGCGATGACCAATCCATAGAACAACAACTCAGCACCTATAGTTCGCGGTTACGCAAAATGAAGCATTTTCTTCGTGTGGCAGATTCGCGTTCGCTTATTTTGCTCGATGAATTTGGAACCGGCAGTGATCCCGAACTCGGAGGTGCCATTGCAGAATCTATTCTGATCCATTTACTGAAACACCATCCCTGGGGAGTAATCACCACCCACTTTGGGAATATCAAAGTTGCCGCTCAAAACCTCGATGGTATCCGAAACGGAAGTATGCTTTTTGATGAAGAAACGCTCGAGCCGCAGTATCAGCTTCAGCTGAATGTTCCGGGCAGCTCCTATACTTTTGAAGTAGCCCGTAAAATAGGAATGGATCGGAAAGTATTGGATCTGGCGCGAAAAAAGGTAGACTCGCGCAAGTTAAAACTGGATCAGGTGCTGGTTGAAATGCAGCAGCAACTAAAACAGGTGGAGTTTGAAAGATCGGCCATTGATTCTGAACGTAAATTATTACAAAGAGAGTTCGAAAGAATTGCAGAGGAAAAAAAGGAAATTCAATCATTCAGAGCCTCTCAACAGAAGGCGGAGTTTAAACGACTCACAGAGCTGGGAAAAAAGTACGAAGATCTTATAGAGAGCTGGAATCAACCAGGAAAAAGAAAAGAATTGTTGCAGCGGATTATTCAGGCTGCGGCAGAGAAGAAGATGAAAGTTCAGAAAGCGGCGGTGAAACAGAAAGGCGCGGGGCCTGCAAAAAAAATAAGGAAGAAAAAAAGCAAGCCATTGCCCATAATTACTGAAGGCGACCGGGTGCGGTTGCGCGACGGAAAGTCAGTGGGAACGGTTGTCGGCGTGGATCAGGAAATGGTTCAGGTGGTGTTTGGCAATATGAAAATGAGAGTAAAAAATGACCAACTGGTTCTTGCAATGAAAAAAAGTTCGAAGTAAACTCAACCGAGGCTTTTATATTTGCTGAAAATTAAAAATTACGACCAATGAAAGAGTTGAATCCAAAAGCGCAGAAACTGAACAAGGATATTTTGAAGGAGATAGAAGAGAACGGTGCAGGTTCCGAAAAGTTGATTCAGTTATTGATGGAGCTCAGAGAACATTTCATTGAATCCGAAGATCCTACGGTTACCAAAGTTTTAAGACTTACAGCCGAGCATCTTGAAGAGAACGGCAACTTTGAGTTAAACATTCTTTCAGACGTACAGGTCAATGAAGAAGCAGAAGCCACAGATGAGGGTCTTGAAGAATCAGCTACCGGTGAGGAGCTGCTGGAAGAATTTTCGGCTGAAGAGAATCTGAAATATCTGATGACACTCGTAATGGATGCTCAGAATAAATACAATCGCGAAGAATTATTCGAGATCCGGGATAACCTGATGAACTGGTAAAGAAATTCAAAAATCCCGATGATTCAATTAGTAATGGACTTTCCGGCGATTTTCTAAACAAAAAAAAGAGCCTCATTCGTGAGGCTCTTTTCGTATCTGGTCTTTTCTCTGCGGATTATTTATCGATTACTACTTTCTCAGTGATTACCGATTCCTCAACAGAAATACGAACGAAATAAATGCCCGATGCATATCCTCTGCCGGCCATCGGTACGGTAATGCGTTTCTCAAAAGATTGAGTAGTCATAAGCGTTTTTCCGAGTAGGTTCATTACCGAAATTTCTACTTCCTGCCCGTGATGGTTGTGCTCAATCACCACTTCATCACCATTGAACCAAACCTGAATATCTTCCTCCACGATTTCATTAACGCTTACAGAATTGTCTGTAACAGTAAGGATTTTTGAGATATTGTCTTCACAGAAATCGCCAGTACTGTACAACGTAATGTTGTATTCACCGGGTTCGGTATAGGTATGCGTCACATCGGAAGTAAAATAACCCGTTCCGTCGCCCATATCCCAATAGTAAAGCAGTGCATTTTCTGAAAGATTGCTAAGGAAAATTGTACCGCCCTCCTGAAGGGAAATTTCTGATAGAGGAAGATCGAAATCTGCGATGGTGACATTCTCATCAAACAGCTCGATGGTTGTTTCTTCCTGTCCACAATTATCTGCGCTTATCACTGTGTATAACCCGGCAGACAGATTAGTGAATTCAGCAAAATTTTCAGTTGTTGAACTTTACTGAAACTGATTGTTGAACTGAGCAATGTTTGCTGTTGTTGAAATGACTTCAATAATTTCCTCTCCATTGAACAGCGACAAATTCCATTCACCTGATCCTCCGGTTAAGTCAACGGTAATAGTTCCGTTAGACCCTTCATTACAAGTCGGTGGTGTTACACTGAATTCAGCAACGCCAGCCACCGGTTCTGTAATAACCAGAAATTCACCACGAGGACCACAAACATCATTGCTTCCTGATACTTCCACATAATACGCTCCGGCAGTCAATCCGATAAGTGTATCCGCAGAGAATATATTTTCCGATATCTGAATCACTTCATCCAACTCATTTGTCCAGGTGTAAGTCCAGGGGCCATCACCAGAACCCTGGGCGGTTAACCAGCCGCTATTGTCACCAGCACACAAATTGTCCGTTTTTGTGGTGGCTACAGGACCGGTGATGTGAATTACGAATCGGGCTGCAGTGTAACCGGTATCCAGAGAAAATGACATTTCAGCATCTTCTGCAATGACCATTATTTCACCGGTTTCCAGATCTTCCACATAAATGCAGGAGCTCAATGGCAGGTTTTCAATTTCCGAAATACTCAGCGTGTACTCACCGTTTGCTCCGGCAAGAGCTTTTAACGGAATGCTTACGGAAGCTCCGTCTAAAAGCGGAATGGAATTAATGGATAGATCGAATTTCTCCTCATTATAGTCCGTAACAGTTGCAAGACTTGGAACATCTTCATTTACACTGAAGAATTTCATGGCATCGTGTGTACCTTCATATTCAGTAGTCGCATTGTCGTTGAAAACCAGAACAGTTTCATCGTAGTATCCGTTGCCGGTTAAATTCAGCCGTACAAATGCAGGATTTTCGCCTTCTGATTTAATCCAGTCAGCATTGTTGTTGGTCGATTTAATGCTTTCGCGGAAAGTAAGGGTAGGTGAGGCAGCGTTTGCGTGCACCCAGAATGATTGTGAATGGGCTATTTCATTATTTACGGCATGGGTTCCAACTCCTGAAATGTAAGAACCATATTGTTGAACATCCTGATTCCAGATCCAAACACCATCTTCAAGACCGGTGCGCCCAAAGTCAGGGCTGTCCCAATCAATAGTAGCGGCGTACATATTGCTTACCATATTCCAACCATCGTGATAGGCACCGAGATTTGGAGTGTAATCCAGGTTCAATGTATGTTCGCCGGTTATTAGAGTTCCTGTGACATTTACGGTGTTGGGAAGTTCGCTGCCCCCGATGTACATCCAAAAACCCTGGCCGTCTCCGATTGGATTGGTTACTTGTGTGGCCGCTCTCCATCCGATTTCGCGGTCGCCAAGATCCGTTTCATCGTATGATTTGATATTTGGAAATCGATTTGCCGGTGAAGGCCAGTGTGGATAATCAGCTCCGGGAAATCCGGTGGTTGTAAAGTGATCGTTCCAGTCCTGAAGCGTAGCTCCGGATACAGAAGCGCCAAGGTTTCTCCAGCTGTTGATTCCGTTTTGGATGTAGCGTTCTACGGTTACTTCGCCGCTGACACTTCCATTTTCAACAGGTCCTACGGCTGCAGTATTGTTTGCATCCGATTTGAGCGTAAGAATATTCCCGTTTACATTCAGCACGCCATTATCCAGCCACAGGGTTCCCCAAATGTCCGAATCATCATTCAGCGAAATCGACGTACCCGAAAGGTCAATACGAAGATCATGGAAAGAATTGTTTCCGGAAATGCTTCGTGGTGCATTGGCTCCAATAAAGTGAACTGTACCGTCACCAGCTGTGAAAGTTCCGTTATTGATCAAGTTTCCTGCTAATTTCAGCGAATATTGCTCAGTATCTAAATCCAATCCGGCTCCCGATCCAATCTCCAGATTACCGATTTCTACATCGTCATTCAGAATTACATCATGTCCGGCCTGAATTACGAAATCGTTGTATCGGTTGATTTCGGCACTGCCTGCAACTCCCGAAGGTACTA
Source organism: uncultured Flavobacteriales bacterium (assembly GCA_937911795.1). Classification (GTDB taxonomy): domain Bacteria; phylum Bacteroidota; class Bacteroidia; order Flavobacteriales_D; family SKUL01; genus SKUL01. The sequence goes on from CALDPJ010000222.1 coordinate 20,369, forward strand.
CATCCCAAATGGCATCGGTCATATTGCCGGATGATTGTGAGTAATAGGTGGTGGCACACAATCCCTGCTCAATGGAAATATCGTCGAGCCAGAATTCGCCGGCTCTTGTTGATGTAAATTCAAAAACAGGTCCGAAATAATTAGCGGTAGAGTAGGTGTCGTCACTTGCAACTCCGGCCGATACCAAATTTTCGAATCCTCCGTCAGCATCGTATAGCAATTCCCACTGGCCACTGGTATTTCTGGTAACCGAAATACCTACTGTATTTCCGCCATCCCATTCAAACACGGATTCGATAAGCGTTGTTACTGCTCCACCATTATCCACCCGATAGAGGGCAAGTAAATTATTAGTTTCATCCATATTCACCCCAACCGCATATCCGGAAGTTGACGACGTCGGCAGTAATTCTTCTGTGGAAGATGCAATGTAAACCCAGAATTTGTTTCCGGAGGAAGCGGTCCAGTTTCCATTTTTCATTTGAAATTCCCAGGTAGTAGGAAGATCTAAATTCATTTCAGAAAGCGAAGTTGATATGGCACTGCTTCCTGCTACTCCTGATAAATTATGTTTCATCGAGAAGGTACCATTGATGACGCCCGTTGAAGAAGTCGTCCAGTCACCACTTTGTGAAGATGTCCATTCAGATAGATTATTGTCTTCGAAATCCGTATTGTAGGCGCTTTCAAATACCTGATCATTGTCCTCGATGGAAAGCGTAAACTGAGAGGGGTTGAATATTTCTGCTGCATCTCCACCGGTTACATTCTGAAGCTCGAATACGAGATCTCCGTTGGCTCCGCATAATGCGTCTTCGGTAATTGTTAAGGTTACGGTTTCGTTGGCTGAACTATTGGATGGAAAAGTTACCGTTTGAGAAGTAAAGCCATTGATTAAACTGATGTCTCCTGAAATCAGTACAACATCGACAGAAGTAGCCGCATTGTCCGGATTGAGTATAGAAACATCAATATTGTATGTTCCGTCGCTTTCGTTGGCAGTTTCAAATTCTTCTGTAAAATAAACCAGGGTACTGTTCAGCTCGAGGTTCACAGTTCCTTCAACTTCAAGAGAAACGTCATTGGAACCTATACGGAATGTACCGGAAGGACTGGAGGCACCATATGCATACCACCTTAGGTAAATGGTTTCTCCGTCTTCAATGTCAATATTAAGACCTGATAGACTACCATCGTGATCGAAGGCATCGTTGGGCATGGCTACAGAATCTATTCTGGTACTGTTGGCAAACTGGCCGTCGGTACTCCAGTACACTTCATAATATAATGGACCCGTACCAGAACGACGGTAATTAAAATTCACCGCATCTACGTTCATTGAATAACCTTCATCCGGAGTGATGGTAATTTGGAAATAATAATTTTGGCTTAAAACAGGTGTTAAGGGCCACCCATTGGCAAAAGCACCGTCGGTACTAGGTGAGATGCCCCCTGTCGTAGGGCCTGGTGTCATTGCGCTTGCGTTGACTTCAGGATGAACAATAGTGGGATTGAGGTCTGTTTCGAACTCATATTCTACTATAGTTGTCTGAGCTACTGACAAAGATGTTAGGAGAAAAGAGGTAAGAAAGATGGCGGCAATAGAAAAGATGTAATGTTTCATCATTTTAAATAAGTTATTGACTGGTTGCTTCTACGGAGCGAATAGTTAAGGGTTCTCGAATATGTCGAAAAGCCATCAAATTTAGAAAAAATAACTCATCAAATTTTGAAAGCCCTGTAAATTAGACTGAACAGGAAAAATGGAATACATGCTGGCAAATAGGGTCGATTACAATTTGAGCAACGAAGTTATCAGGGAATTCAAGTACTGACCTTTTGAAGGGCGGGAACTCTCTGCCTGGCTTAGTGCGGTCCTTCGGAAGGACTCGCTCTGGGAATTTTGATCGTTTTATGTGCAGTTGCTTTGTTGTCGCACATGTCGCTGGCTGTCCAGGTTCGGTATACAAATACGAAATCAGGATCATCAAAATTGATGTCTTCGTCAACTGTAATCATAACATCTCCTCCGGTTTCATCAAACGCCACTAAAGTTTCAGGATTTCTTAAATCACTGCGGGAAGCGAGCGTTACATCCTCCGGAGCATGTTGAAAAACGGGAGGAGTATCATCTACCAGAGTAATATACAGAACAGCTTCTGCTGAATTGTTGCAACCGTCGCTCAGTGTATATGTGCGTTCGATGGTGCCAGCACAACCACCAGAAAATTTCTCATCCGAAAATGCAATGTTCACTTCACCTGCACAGGAAGTTCTGGCATTCATTAATTCAGCATCCTTTAAGTCCCTTGTATTTACACGAACCTTTTGTTCAAAATCGATAAGCTCAATTGCGTCCTGCTGTGAGAAAATAGTCCCGGAAAATAGCAACAGGTAAGTAAGTAAAACCGTTTTCATGAAGTTTGTTGTTGGTAAAGCCTTAAAATTAGTCATTCCTGCGGATGATACCAAAACAACTACACCAAAACTAATTCGCAGTTTGCTCGGTAAAAAATCTATTGAATTACCAATCTTTCAGTGAAATGAGTATTATTCATTTTTACGTTAACTACATAAACCCCTGGTTGTAATGTTTCCAAACCAATACCGAATAATCGGGATTTTTCAATTTGCTCATTTTTTCCAACCTGCAAAACGTTTTTCCCGAGTAAATCACTAACCCAAATTTCTGCTTCTGTTAATGCTCCGGTTCTTATGTTCAGGTGCGTGATTGTCTGGGCAGGATTCGGAAAAACGCTTAATGCTATTTCCTCAGAAAATATCTCATTGTGAATGTCGGTATTTTGCGATGGAACGGAATAAACAATTTCTACACCTTCATTCGTTCCGGGGCATCCGTTGTTACTCCATGAACGTATATACAATAAAGGTCCGGCAACGCCCGGTTGAAACCAGAAATGTTCTACAATATTATTCTCCCGCTCCAATCCGATTTCTTCGTTTGATTTGGTGGTGAATGAGATTCTGCGGATCTTCAAAACATTTTCAAAGGTTCCGGAGGGTAGAAT
>CALDPJ010000223.1 GCA_937911795.1 uncultured Flavobacteriales bacterium
GCGGCATTTGCCTATATTGTCTTATAAAGCCGCGTGACTTTCAAAACAATGACAAGGATCGCCTTGTCCCATCGTGCATCACCGTGGAAGCAAGGCGTTAATCGCGACTAAATTATCAACGAGCCTTATTCGTTGAGATTAGGCCGCAACCATTGCCGCGCCTGATCCAGAGATACGCCGCGCCGCACGGCATAATCCTCGACCTGATCTTCCCCGATGCGCGCCACGCCAAAATAATCGGCCTGCGGGTGCCCGAAGTAAAAGCCGGATACAGCGGCGGTCGGGGTCATCGCAAAGCCGCTGGATAGTTCCAGCCCGGTATGGGTGGTTGCATCCAGCGCTTCGAATAAAATCGGCTTCAGACTGTGGTCCGGGCAGGCGGGATAGCCGGGAGCAGGGCGGATACCCTGATATTTTTCCTTGATCAGCGCTTTGTTGCCAAGATTCTCATCCGGCGCATAGCCCCACAAGTCTTTGCGGACATGCTCATGCATACGCTCGGCAAAAGCTTCGGCCAACCTGTCAGCGAGTGCCTTGACCAATATCACGTGATACTGATCGTGGTCGGCTTCGTAGCGCGCTACCATTTCATCCAGTCCGAGACCGGCGGTTACAGCAAAACCTCCAACGTAATCCGCAACTCCTGAATCCACCGGAGCTACAAAATCACAAAGTGCGATATTTGGCAAACCCGCCGCCTTCTGTAATTGCTGGCGCATACAGTTCACACGGCCCAGTTCAGTCGTTCTGGCTTCGTCTGAATAAATGATTATCTGATCATCTTCGGTGCTGTTGGCGGGCCAGATTCCCACTACCCCGCTTGCCTTTAGCTCCTTATTCGATGCAAAGGTTTGCAACATTTCAAGTGCCTCATTGAACAATTTTGTTGCTTCAGTACCGAAATCCGGATGTGAAAGAACATCGGGGTACTTGCCGCGCATTTCCCAGGCATGAAAGAAAGGAGTCCAGTCAATAAAATCAAAAAGTTTTGACAATTCAATTTCCTTAAAATGATGTATTCCCGGTTTTTGGGGGGTCACCGGTAATTGCGTTTTCCAATCGATTTTATATTTATTCCGACGCGCCTGACTCAACGGGAGGTAAACTTTGCGCGCCGATTTACTGGCGTATTGATCGCGAATACGGTTGTATTCCACGCTCTGAGCCTCCAGAAACAGCTCCTTTTTCTGACCCAGTAAATTCTCTACTACGGTTACCGCCCTGGATGCGTCCAATACATGAACGGTGGCTCCACCGGGATAACTCGCTTCGATTTTCACGGCGGTATGAACCTTCGAAGTTGTCGCTCCGCCTATGAGCAACGGAATTTTCAATCCTGCTTTCTCAATCTGCTTAGCGGTAAAAATCATTTCTTCGAGGGAAGGTGTTATCAATCCGCTCAAACCAATTACATCCACCTTGTGTTCAATGGCCTGCTGAACGATTTTATCTGCCGGAACCATAACGCCCAGATCAATAACCTCGTAACTATTACATCCCAATACAACACCGACAATGTTTTTTCCGATATCGTGCACATCGCCCTTCACTGTTGCCAGTAATACCCGTCCGGCATTGCTGGGTACGCCGCCTTTCTCCTCCTCCAGAAAGGGTGTCAGATATTCCACCGCTTTTTTCATCACCCGGGCACTTTTGACCACCTGCGGGAGAAACATTTTACCCGAACCGAACAAGTCTCCCACGACGTTCATTCCGTCCATCAGCGGACCTTCAATTACTTTCAACGGGCTTTGGTATTCAATCCTGGCTTCTTCGGTATCGGCGATGATAAAATCAGTAACTCCATGAACCAATGAATGCTCGAGTCTTTTGGCCACCGATTCATCGCGCCAGGCTTGTACTTCTGCTTCCGGGCGATTGTGTTGCGCTACATTTTCAGCAAACGTTACGAGTCGTTCGGTAGCATCGCTGCGTCGGTTGAACAACACGTCCTCCACCATTTCGAGTAAATCCGGGGGGATTTCACTGTATATCTGCAACAATCCGGGATTGACAATTCCCATATCCATTCCTGCTTCAATGGCGTGGAAGAGAAATGCCGCGTGCATGGCTTCGCGAACGGTTTGATTTCCGCGGAAGGAAAAAGAAATATTGCTCACTCCACCACTCACCAGGGCACCGGGTAGATTTTCCTTTATCCAGCGGGTAGCATTTATATAATCGATTGCATAGTTGTTGTGCTCATCGATTCCTGTGGCAATCGGAAAAATATTCGGATCGAAAATGATGTCAGAGGCCGGAAAACCAACCTGCTCTGTAAGAATATCATAAGCGCGTTGACAAATGTTGATCCGTCGGTCGTAAGTGTCTGCCTGCCCCTGCTCGTCAAATGCCATCACCACTGCTGCTGCACCGTATCGTCGCACGAGTTTTGCCTGCCGGATGAATTCTTCTTCGCCTTCTTTCAGGCTGATGGAATTTACAATGCTCTTCCCCTGAACACATTTTAAACCAGCTTCGATAATTTCCCAGTTGGAAGAATCGATCATTATGGGGATGCGTGAAATTTCCGGTTCGGAGGCGATCAGATTCAGGAACCGCACCATTGTTGCCTTTCCATCGAGCATTCCTTCGTCCATATTCACGTCGAGAATCTGGGCTCCTCCACGCACCTGATCAACGGCAACATCCAGGGCAGATTCGAATTTACCTTCCTTAATCAGATTCAGGAATTTTCGGGACCCGGTGACGTTGGTTCGTTCGCCGACATTTATAAAATTCGATTCGGAGCGAACGATCAAGGGCTCCAGTCCGCTCAAGCTTAACTTAATGTTTTCCATTATGCGCCGACGGATTGTTTGGGTGAGAATTGGGCGCATTTTGCTGCGATGGCCGCGATGTGTTCTGGTGTTGTTCCGCAACATCCACCAACAATATTTACGATTCCTTCGGAGAGATAGGATTCGATCAGGTTGGCCATTTCTTCCGGCTGCTGATCGTACTCTCCGAATTCGTTCGGAAGGCCTGCATTGGGATGCGCACTGATGAAGAAATTGCTGTGGCGCGAAATTTCCTGAAGGTAGGGCTGGAGTTGCTCAGCGCCGAGGGCACAATTGAATCCGATGCTGAGCAACGGAAAGTGGGACACTGAAATAGCAAAAGCGAGGGGCGTCTGTCCGGAAAGTGTTCTGCCGCTGGCGTCGGTAATCGTTCCTGAAAGCATTACCGGCCATTCACGGTTAAATTCTTCAAACACACCTGAAATGGCAAAAAGTGCTGCTTTCGCATTGAGTGTATCAAACACTGTTTCTACCAGCAACAGATCTGCTCCACCATCGAGTAATCCGCGACATTGCTCTGAATAGGCTTCCACCAAATCGTCGAATGTAACATTGCGGTAACCGGGGTCACTAACTTCGGGTGAAAGAGAAGCGGTGCGATTGGTGGGTCCGACAGCGCCAGCAACGAATCGTGGTTTATCGGGATCGGCTGCGGTAAATTCCTGTGCTGCTGCTTTTGCGATTTTCGCCGATTCGTAGTTGAGCCGGTAGCACAACTCTTCCATGCCATAATCGGCCTGAGAAATTCGGTTGGCATTGAAGGTGTTGGTTTCAAGGATATCGGCTCCGGCGTCGAGATACGCGCGGTGAATTTCTTCGATAATCCCGGGTTGTGTGAGGCTGAGCAGTTCGTTGTTGCCTTTCACCGAATTGAAGATTCCGGCAAATTCTTCGGCCCGGTAATCCTCTTCCTCCAGCCGGTATTGCTGAATCATTGTTCCCATAGCTCCATCGAGCACGAGAATTCGCTCCTTCAGAATTGTTTGTATGTCCATATACTCCAAAAAAAAATCTCTGCGTTTGCAGAGATTATAGTTTATTGATTGATTGTTTAACTATTGCTCATCTGCCCCGTTTACTACCGGGAAGGAATTAGCACCACGGCTGCTGAAATTCAGCATCAGGTTGCCAAGACGTCAACGGGCCTTTTCCCTCGGTCTTTCTTTATAAGCTTACAATAAGAACGTTTCTAATCGTGAATTTCCCGCATTTCGCGCAAAAACCCTCCGATTTTTTTTTCGGAAAAAAAGGTAACCGAGGATTCCGAGCAGGAGGTGCGTGAGGCGCTCGATGCACTGAGTGCGCAGGGCGCGACGGGCGTGATTCTCGACATGCGACTGAACCCTGGCGGGCTGCTCGATGCGGGCATCGCCGTGACCGACCTGTTCCTCGAGCGCGGCCAGCTGATCTCCGAGACGAAGGGCCGCGATCCGCGGCAGTCCCAGAGCCTGTACGCTCAGACGGCGGATGCGTATCCGAACCTGCCGATCGTCGTACTGGTCGGGCCGAGCAGTGCGTCGCGGCGGGTGGTGCCGCCGAAGCGGTCCTGCAAATCGCTCCACCCGGCGCGGTGCAGGCCGGCCCAACTCCGCGAGCGGGCGTACAGGCCGATTGTCGTGAA
>CALDPJ010000224.1 GCA_937911795.1 uncultured Flavobacteriales bacterium
AACCTGGCTGGACGTCACAAATATATACCGGTCCGATCAACATCAACACAACCACTACCATCCGTGCCAGAGCATTTCCAGCCAATGGCGGAGGCTCTTCGCCCAACACCGCTTATTGTGACCAGTCTCAGGGATCAGCAGGTTTCCCGGACGACCCCATTTGTCAGACCGCTATTTGTGGTGATGATCCATTTTGCTGCAACAGCCAATGGGATAATATTTGCGCCGGCGATGCCGCAGAAAATAATGCCTGTTCCGGATGTGTTACTGCGGCCAATGCAATGTATTGCGACCAGGATCAGAATCAATCAGGCTTTGCCGGAAACCCTGCTTGTCAATTTGCGGTGTGCAGTCAGGATGCATTTTGTTGCCAAACGGAGTGGGACAGCATTTGCGGAGATCTCGCTTCAGAAACTTCGGCCTGTGCGGAATGTCTCTCAACGTATATCCCTCCTCCACCCGATGGTAGCGACAACCGATACCCTGCTTTTACAGAAACCAACACCTATTTCATCAACGAGGATTTTACCTTCTGCACAGTTGCTCTCTCTGGTCAACTTGGACAATGGGGAGCCGGAGGTGGCGGTGGCTGGACGATTGTGAACGGAAATTTACACGATCACTACGAGGTATGCTTTGAATATTTCGACAAAAACGGGGTTTTTCAAACCGAACAGGAAGGAACATTGAGGAGACACGGAAACGATTCCTGGGCATTCAATCAACGGGGAATGCGGTTTCATTCGCGCGACCAGCAAGGCTTCAGTAACTCAATTAACTACCCTTTATTTGAATCCAAGGATCGTCCAAATTATGATGTTTTGATAATGAAAGCAGCCGGATCTGACAACTTTCCCGGAAACGGTTGGTTGCCCAGCGCCCACCTTCGCGATAGCTTTGGGCAGACTGCTTCACAAAAGGCTAATCTGGAACTCGATGAACGGACGGCGGAACATCAAATCACGTACATGAACGGTGATTACTGGGGAATCTATGAGATGCGGGAAAGAGTGGATAAAGATTTTACGGAGTATTATTATGGTCAGGAAGAGCAACATGTGGATCTTCTGAAATACTGGGGAGGGCTTGAAGTAGAATATGGTTCGAGTGCGGATTGGTACGCATTGCACAATTTTGTCACGAACAATGATATGAGCAACCAGTTGAATTACGATTATGTTGCTACCCAATTGAATCCGGAGTCGTTCATCGATAACTTTATTATCAACACTTTTTTCGTCAACACCGACTGGCTGAACTGGAATGTAATGTGGTGGCGCGGAACGCAGGGCTCCGGAGTTAGATGGCGTTACGCCTTATGGGACATCGACAACATCTTTAACCTCGGACAAAATTATACAGGATGGTCGGGAACCGGACCGTACGTGAATACGGTATGTGAAGCACAGAATATGTTTCAGAACTCACCCGCATCCAACGGACATACCGCCATGTATGCAGCGCTGTTGGACAATGAGCAATTTTTTACACAATACCTGAACCGATACGCTGATTTATTGAATACCGGTCTCCACTGCGATACGCTGGTCGCCTTGCTGGATGAATTTGAACAAAGCCTGTTGCCCGAAATGCCGCAGCACATCGGTCGCTGGGGAGGAAACATCAACACCTGGCAAAACCGGGTTCAATATATCCGTGAGTTCATTTGTCTGCGCTGGGATGTGGTAATGAACCAGATCGTGGATTGTTTTGAAGATGATTATGATATTTCAGGACCATACGAAATAACCGTTGTAATCATCGGCCCCGGAAATGTCGAACTGAATTCAGTAACGATTCAGGTTGGTCCCTGGACCGGAAGCTATTTCGGAGGTCTCAATCTTGATCTCACTGCACTCCCACTGGACAATGCTGAATTTATTGAATGGCAACTCAACAACAATTACGTCGGACAAAATTTACTCGACTATTCTCTACCGGTGACGCTCAACCAAAACGATACGATATTTGCTTACTTTGAATACATCGATCCTTTACCGGTAGAATGGCTGGACTTTTCGGGAGTGGTTCATGATCAATTGGGAAAATTACAATGGAGTACCGCCAGCGAGCTGAACAGCAGCCACTTTGAGGTTCAGCGTTCGGCAGATGCATTGAATTTTGAAAAGATCGGAACAGTGGCTGCCTCAGGCAACAGCACCAAAATCAACGAATATTTTTTCACCGACAGAGGTTATCCCGAAGGCATACAATACTACCGCCTCAAGCAGTTCGATTTTAACGGTGCTTACGACTATTCAAAAACGATAGCGTTGGATTTCGGTAACCCCGAAACTGCTCTTGTAGTGGCTCCTGTTCCCAACGATGGGAACTTTTATATCGTAAACCAGTCCAGCGGAGCTATTTCCGCCGAACTGATTTCGCCGTTGGGTCAGCATGTACGTTTTATCAAACTTGAACCTGGCACTACAACCTTTGTGAATATCACTGATCACAGTAGCGGAATTTACCTGCTGCGTTACCAGACCGGCAACAGAATAGGCTACAAGAAGATTGCTGTACAATAAATGGTTAATCCAATAGCTTAAAGGTCATTCCGGCCATCACGTACGACATCGGTCCGCCAAATTCAACGTTAAGTGAAATATTGGGATGAAAAAACCAGCGTGCCCCGAGAATTCCACCGGCGCGGAATCTGTCGCTGTAATAAGCGCTGATTTCTCCTCCGGCATAGGCAGAACCATAGATGTCGAATATATCGCCACGTAAATCTCCGTTTACGTGGTTATCGATCAATTGCCAGAAGTGAAAAGACCCCCGACCACCGAATCCAAGAGCCGAGGAATTATCTTTGAATAAGGCTCCAACGTATGGCCCTAGGCTTACGTATTGATGGATTCCAATATCCACAAACATCACAACGGGTAATCCGATTCCGGAGCGTGGCCCGACATGGTAACCATAATGTCCTGCTCCAATCCCCCCCGTCAATAAGACATCGCCTGCATCAAAAGATTGTGCATTCATCGTTCCCGAAAAAATCAGGAATAAACTTGCTGCAATAAACTGTTTCATAAATTGTTTTTTTTGTTTCTAATTGATTGATATTCCGGTGCGTTATTCGGAATAGTCTCTTTCAGGTGGTATTTCGGTCAATACTTTGTACACATCCGTTGGTGTCTTACAGATGACTACTTTGTTTCTATACATAGCAATTGGAGAACTAAGTAATTCCGGACGCCGTTTCAGATACTCCAGATACTCACTGTTACTCAGACGTTTGCCCCGCATGTGCTCCTGATAAAAAGGATCGGCTTTGTTGAATACTCTACGACCTTCCTCCTCCAACCGCTCCAGCATTAATTCGAAAAGCGTATCTGACACCCGCACATTGCTGATATCCTGCTTGTTTATCTTTTTGTTCAATGACATTGCACATGCCAGCGTCTTTTTGCCTTTGTCATCCTCACTATTATAAATCAAGGTGACTTCATTATTGTTCAGATGCATGCTCAGTAGTTTTATTTCAGTAGTTTTATTATTAATTTGAAGATAACTATTTTTTCGGAGTTTATCTCGCTTTGTATTTCATCAAACCGAATAAAACTGGTAGTTCCACAGTTGGTTTAAGGGTATTCATAAGTGCAACAGCTTCTTCTGATATTATGATTTTTTAGCTTTTCCAGGCATCCAATATTTCTGTGAATTGAAAAGTACTTCTATTTGTATTTCTTCTAATTTAGCCCGGCCACTTAAACTATTAACCATGAAATTTATTACTACTATCCTCCTGACACTGTTTGCTTTTGAGATGATTGCTCAGGACACTATTTCAGTACAAACGCTCACGTTCGACGACATTACCAAACGTCGTGGTGAATATGTTTTTCCCGGAGCGGATCAGGAATTCCGAAAAATTCTCATGTATTACACCCTGAAGTGTGATCCGCAAACCACGCAGGATGGATATGCCTGCGGCGAATGGGATTATTTAACCTATAACTTCATCTATGAGCATACCGGCCTTCTGGATTCAAATCTGATCACTCATCCGGCATTTTACGTGGGTACAGAAACGCCTGCTTCGTTTTCGTACCAACCCAATCCATTGTTTAATTACTATCAGAGTTACGAATATTTTTCGGTGATTGATTCCATTATTGCCGAAGATCAGATACAAATCGGCGACGGTGTTTTATTGTCAGACGGGCCATTTGGAATGGATCTTCAGGATACCCGATTCCAATATTTATGGACTGCAGACGAACTGACCACTGCAGGATTGATCGGAGGTGAAATTCATAGAATTGCCGTAGAGACAGCCGCCGGTTCATCGGCCGAAGCAGAAATCACGATTCGGATGAGCCATTTTCCTGTTGATTCATTGGTGGGTTTGGCAGATGTTGAAATGGAAACCGTTTTTCAACAACCGGTCACCCTCAATCCGGAGAACCTTCAATTTTTCGATTTCACCGCTCCATTTCTCTGGAATGGCAGTTCTTCCGTGCTGATTGAATTTATTCAGACCGGCTCTACCGGTGCGCTGCAGGTATTGGCGGATACCATTCCATCAGGCGTGGCATGGAACGCCAACGGCCCCGACGGATACATCGGATTAGATGCCGGGCAGTTTCTCAAAATTCCGGTTTCCGGTGAAGATTTTGGAGATGAAATAACCATTTCTTTTTGGGCGAATGGTAATCCTGATGCCCTACCCGACAATACCCATTTACTGGAAGCGGTAGATGCGACTGGAGACCGTTCTTTGAATATTCATTTTCCATGGGGTGATGGTAGAATATACTGGGATGCCGGTGCAGGAACGGGATTCGACCGAATTGACAAAGCAGCTAGTCCTTCATTGTATTCCGGCAGCTGGAATCATTGGACATTTACCAAAAATGCGGTTTCAGGAATAATGAATATTTACCTGAATGGAACGTTGTGGCATACCGGAGAAAATAAAGACCATGCCATCGGGGAACTTCACACTTTTCACATTGGAAAAGGCGCTGTGAGCAACAACGGGTATCCGGGGTTTATTGATGAATTTACGGTGTGGAACACGGAACTCGATGCTGCCACTATTTTGGAGTGGGTGAATAAAACTCCGGATGCATCTCACCCTGATTTTTCAGATCTTGCGATTTATTACGACTTCAATTCGACCAATTCGGTAGCCGACCTTTCGGGAAATGATATGGATGCGCTGGTTTTTGGATCTCCATCTTTTCAGTCATTTGAAAGCGAATCACTGACGAAAAATCCGGTTCAGGTGAATTATCGGCCAAAAGTAATTTTCGCCGGCGGAGAATATATCACCCATATAGATTCAATGCTCGTGGTGGATAC
>CALDPJ010000225.1 GCA_937911795.1 uncultured Flavobacteriales bacterium
ATCCTGAATAAAATAAAAGCCGAAGATATTTTGTGGGAAGCTCCACAGAAATCTCAGCAGGTTTGGTTCATAAAGCTCATCGGTGCCAATGTAAATCTGGGCAACATCGCTTCGAACGATGTCATTGCTTTGGAATCGCTGAGACTTGGATTGAGGGGCGATACTTTTTTCGATTATCTGCCGGAAGAAGTAGGTGAAAAAATGCGTCAGGAGCAATGAAGTCGATTTCCGTTCAGGAACTGAAAACTAAAATGGACCGGCACGAGCCTTTTCAGTTGGTGGATGTGCGCGAAACCTACGAGCGCGAAATCTGCCGGCTGAACAGCGAACACATTCCACTCGAAAAACTGATTTCCGAGAAGGATCGCTTGCGAAGAGACATTCCGGTTATTCTTCACTGCAGAGCCGGAGATCGCGCCAAAGCCGCTGTTGCTGCTCTCGAACAGAAACACGGCTTTGAGAATGTCTATAATCTCGAGGGTGGAATCCTGGCGTGGGCAGAGCAGTTTGATCCTGAAATGGAAAAATACTGATCGTGGAAAAACGGTCTCTCAAAGATTATTTTTTGCTGAGTGCAAAAGGAGTTGCCATGGGCGCGGCGGATGTCGTACCCGGGGTCAGCGGCGGCACCATTGCTTTTATCACCGGCATTTACGAAGAGCTGCTTACATCCATTGCCAATATCAACCTTGAAGCGCTTCAAACGCTGAAAAAGGAAGGAGTTGCAGCCTTTTGGAAACACATCAACGGAACTTTTTTTGTTTTTCTATTGATGGGGATTTTCATCAGTATTGCGAGTCTGGCAAATCTGATCCAGTATCTGCTCAGTGAATGGGCCATCCCAACCTGGTCGTTTTTCTTCGGACTGATTGTCGCTTCGGTACTCGTGGTATTTCCGAAAATTAAAAACCGCAAACGATGGAGCATCTGGGTCGCACTGGCTGCAGGAACTATCGTCGCGTATTTTATCACCCTGGCCACCCCTACTCAGGGAACAGACAGTCTGTTGTATCTGTTTTTATGCGGGTCAATTGCGATTATCGCTATGATATTGCCCGGCATTTCAGGAAGTTTTATCCTGCTGTTGATGGGCGCCTATCTGACCGTCATGCAAACGATCAGCAGTTTTGTAGGAGCGCTGCGGCAATTTTCAACCGAACTGTTGATTGCCCATGGTACTCCGCTCGTTGTTTTTGCATTGGGCTGCATTACCGGATTGTTGCTTTTTTCGCGGATTTTAAAATGGATGTTCCAACGGGCCCATGATATCACCGTTGCAGTACTTACAGGATTCCTGATCGGTTCGCTGAATAAAGTTTGGCCATGGAAAAAAACGCTGGAATCGTTCGTGAAACATCCGGGAACCGAAAAAGAAAAAGTGGTACCGCTGATTGAACAGAACATTCTTCCATACGAATACACTGCCATCACCGGTGAGCCGAATTATATGCTCATTGCCATTGTGACCGCTGCAATCGGGTTTATTCTTGTTTACGGGCTCAACAAATTTGCTCCGAAATCTGACGTATGAAGCAGCTGGGACTCATCGGTCATCCGCTGGATCACTCCTTTTCCAAACGTTACTTTTCTGAAAAATTCGCTCGGGAGCAAATCAGCGGATATCGCTATGATCTCTTCCCACTCAAATCAATAGAAGAGTTACCGGCCCTGCTACACGAAAACCCGGATCTGATTGGCCTGAATGTCACCATTCCTTACAAAGAAGCGGTACTCAATTATCTGGATGTAATAGACCCCCATGCAGCTTCAATAGGAGCAGTAAATACGATTGTAGTTCAAAATAATCAGTTGACCGGCTACAACACCGACTGGCTCGGATTCCGTGAAACATTGGTTCATATGAATACTGACATACAAAAAGCTTTAATTCTTGGAACCGGTGGTGCGTCTAAAGCCGTGAAATATGCATTAGCTTCCATGGGCATTGCAACAACTCTTGTAAGCCGAAAATCAAAGGTCGATGCGGTGAGTTACGCGCAACTTTCTGAAGAAATTATTCGGGACCACCAGCTGATTATCAATTGTTCACCGCTCGGAACATTCCCGAATACAGAAACGTTTCCTCCGATAAACTACGATGCCTTAACCAGCGACCATTTCCTGTATGATCTGGTTTATAATCCGGAGGTTACCACTTTTATGCAAAAAGGTAGTGCTGCAGGTGCAGAGGTTAAAAACGGGTACGAAATGCTGATTGCGCAGGCCGGGCAGTCGTGGAAACTGTGGAATAAAATTTAGAAGGATCAGCCATTTTACTGCGAAATGTGAACAATTGGATTTCACTAATGTTATATTTTCACAAAAAAGGGTAAATCCAATTGGCAAATGGTTGCCACAATAAACAAAAATCATATATTGCCTGCAATAAACAAAGGTGGAAATAAAAGAGCGTTGTTATCGGAAGATATCAGCGCTTAAATATTTGGCCTTTTTTCAGTTAACAGCATTTAGAAATTAGAACAAAGAGTAATGGGAAGACCTCCAACAAGACCGGTAAAACTTAAAGATGGTTATTACATAGAAGTAAGAAATAAAGGATCGAAGGCCGGTGTAAAGATTCGTCGCGATACTCCTGAAGAATTGCAACAGTCCATTAAGAAATACGAAAAATCCAAGGAAGTAATCATTTTAGGAGAATCAAAGAATGGTAAATGGGTGAATGATCATCCTGTGGTCCACAAACCTTGATTTACATTTACTTTCTCAAAAAACTCAACCACTTTTCGAATTCGGAAAGTGGTTTTTTTTGTTCTTATGATATGATAAATGTAAATCAACTGCGGAAAATTAGCAGTAGCGATTGAATGTAAATGTTTATCTTCAAGTATATGCCTGCACCTGTTTTTCAACTGTACGGTCTGATGTTGATCTGCCTTCTGGCAAGCACTCCTGTATTGGCCAATGTTGAACCGGATTCTCTGATCACACCGGAAAAAGCGCGATTTTTTAAATTCTCTCCGGGTATCGCCTTTCAACAAGGAAGAGATGAAGGAATGTCTCCTTTGATTTATTCCGGCAGTCATTTCAACGGAGTATTGGGATTGGAAAAAACGAAGCTCCGGAATTTCAATGCGCTTGATGTTGAAATGATGTTCGGCAGAATGCGACCGCAAACTCAACCTAAGGACAAACGATCAAGCGCACTTGCACTCCGCCTGCAAATGGACTACAGCTACATGAAAATGATGAAAACATGGAATGCTGATCGATTGCAGTTGTTCATCGGCGGAGCTTTCAACAACATGCTGAATGTGCTGTGGCATCGTCAGTATCTAAACAACAGTTTGAATTACACGTTTAGTTCTTCATTGGGTGCAGCAGCCCGACTTCAATACCGATTCGTATTCAGAAACAAGGCATTCCGTGCTCATACTCAGATTAATTTGCCGTTGGTTGGCTTCAATCTCCGGCCTTCGTACGCTTCATCCATTCCGGAAGGATACATTGCGCAAGACAGAAGTAACTTGCGGGCATTCTTCGATAGCGGACGGTTGCAAACCTGGAACAATTTCTTTCGGTTGCGTCACGAAATTGGAGTTTCACGGATTTTGTTTAACAGAAATGAAATAATGCTCACCTACCGATGGGATTATTATTCAGTTGCTCACGAGCATCGCATACAGATGGCGGTGCACCAAATTATTCTCGGATGGCGATTCAGATTCTAAAACAGTTCCGAAAAAAAATACTGTTGGCGGTGTTGTTAATATCACTGCTCAGCATCACTGCGTGCGAAAAAATTCTGCTCGGTGAGGATCCAGCCAATGAGCCGGTTGAGAATTTTGAATCTTTCTGGGAAACTTTTGACAAAAAATATGTCTACTTCACCTATAAGGAAATTGACTGGAAGGCCGTATATGCAGAATACCGTCCGAAGGTGTACAATGGGATGTCGGAACATGAATTATTCGAAGTATTGAAGGATATGATTTTTTTATTGCGCGATGGCCATACCTCGCTATCAACACCGTTTGAATTTGCCCGGAACAGAGACTGGTATCTGCATTCTCCTCCCAATTATAATTTCGATATTATTGAGCGGGAATACCTTGGAGAGGATCATACGGTAACCGGACCTCTGCTGAATAAAATCATTGACTCGGTAGGATACATCCACTATGGAAGCTTTTCGGCCAATGTTACCGACAGTCAATTGGACTATGTTCTCAATGGATTTGAAAATACCAAAGGATTGATTTTCGATGTGCGCAATAACTCAGGAGGAGACACACAGATTGCAACGCGCATTGCCTCGCGATTTACCGAAACAGAAGTCATAACCCAATACTGGTTGTATAAAAATGGTCCGGGCTACAACGATTTTTCAGAACCCGAAGCCAAATACCTGGTACCGTTTGAGGGCCTTCGGTACACCAAGCCCGTAGTGGTACTCACCAACCGCAAATGTTACAGTGCCACCAACGATTTTGTGTTGATGATGAATTCCTTGCCGAACGTCACATTATTGGGCGACACTACCGGAGGCGGCGGAGGTTTTCCGTTTAACGCAGAATTGCCGAATGGATGGCAGTACCGTTTTTCGTCATCGATGACGCTGGCACCTGATGGTTTTAATGTTGAGCACGGCATTCCGCCCGATGTACAGGTGGATATGGATCCAGCCGATGAGCTTGAAGATGTGGACACGCTGATTGAGGCGGCGCTGGAGTTGTTGGAGTAGTCGATGAAAAAAACGGAATCCATTAGAATTCCGCTCTTTTGTCATCACAATTGTTATTTATCGGACTACAGATATCCTGCTGAGTCCGGTTCCATGTTGATGCTTTACCTGTATGAGATAAATCCCGCTTTCTGATGTCGACATATCAACATTCATTATGCCTGCTGGCGCGTCAGTATTCATCTTTATATGATCCAACAACCTACCACTTAAATCAAATATATTCACAGATATTAATGTATTCTCAGAATCTTCGAGTTGTAAAGTAAATGTACCATTATTGGGGTTGGGAAATACAATATAGCCGTTGCCAATCATTCGATGGTCGTCATCGACTTCTATTGATCGATGTTCAACTGGACAAATCTGATCCCAGCGATAAAAATCCCTAAGAGTTCCACGTCTTTTTTGCCCCCAGTCCAATCGCCTTTTCCCCACTTTTTTAATAAAGCTATCGGAATGATTCCTTTGTTCAATCTGTATGGAATCTAAACAGCAGTTTAAACCATCCTGAATGTTAACAACTGAACTATACATATCCAAAACACCTTCTTCCCTGCCGAGATATCCTACTGCTTGTAATTTCTGATTGGGAGATATTGCGCAAT
>CALDPJ010000226.1 GCA_937911795.1 uncultured Flavobacteriales bacterium
AAATGCTCAACCTGCGAGAGCAGGTGGCATTGTCTGATGTTGAACAGTTTCCCCTCTCAGGGATCACCGAGCTGTTTAGCGAGGTAATCCCAAAACTTATTTCAAGGGTTGGTGGTATAAAAAATGCTCAACCTGCGAGAGCAGGTGGCATTGTCTGATGTTGAACAGTTTCCCCTATCAAGGATCACCGAGCTGTATAGCGAGGTAATCCTGCCAGGAATTACCGGATGGATCACCGGGGTTTTCAACGCGGAAATCTCAATGTCTGGTAGCACAAGAAATGGCTATACCTGGTCAGTTGGATTTGCGTAAATGTACTTCAACCTCATTGTTCTCCGATACATAAACCTTCTCAAATTCTGTAGCAAGTAGTGCATTAGTCAGAAGCGTAAGTGAATCGCTAATATTGGAATGATAGCTCCATCTTACTACGGCATCAATTCTTTGACCAGTATTACTTTCATAGGGTTCTAATTTAAATAAAGGCCGAAGACTGGTAGTGAAGTTTCCCAATCTATCATCGGGGTACATTCCCGGTTTCCAATATACAGGAAAATGAGCCGTGGATGCTTCATAATTATCAAGCACAATTAATTTTCTCTCGGCTCCCAGATACAAACCAATGTTGTAGTGAAGCCAATGGGCAGAATAGTTCATGGGAACAACCTTACTTTCTTCAGGAATATATTGGGCCGCTTCATAAACAATAGCTGCTTCATGACTCAATTTTCTGGCTTCATGTAAGTGCAGGTTGACCATAATTCCGTTTAACAGAACCACGAAAAAAGAGATCGCGATGGCCACAAATGAATGATCCAGAACAAGTGCAACCCACAGGGTGAGAAAAAGAAAAAAACACAGGAGTATGCGCATTGAAACAAATCCTCCGGAAGCCATTTTATCTGGTAAAAGGAAAAACAAAACCAACAGTGATGCTGCTGAGATTAAAGCAAAATCAACTGTAGAGAATATTGTTTTGTTGCGGACCCGAACCAATAGTACTCTTATGATTCCCGCGAGCAGCAGAACATTAAATGTTATTGCTATCCATGTTTCTGAAGTGTCTAGTGTGATGAGCGGTGTTGCGATCAAAATTTGAGTCACCTGGTCATAAAAAGACAGGCCATTCAATTTAAAACCAGTACTGTTAGACACTACAAAATAACCGCAAAAAACAACCGTCGGCAATACAGCCAAAACTGTAAAAAAGATTGACTTCTTTGTTGGTAAACCAGATTTTGATGCTTTTACTGCTGAATAGATAAGGATTACCATCAAAGCTACTAACGCTGTAAAAAGGTGGAAAAAAGCTGTGAGAAAGAGTAGTGCCGCAAGCCCTGCCCCGTTGCGTAAATTAAATCTATTGTATACGCTTATAAAATATCCAACGGAGAAAAACAAAAGCGCGAGACCTATACAAAAGCTTTGAAATCCAATGTAAAAGCAAAAGTTATGCGCCAATGGAAAGATTAGCAGTGAAAATGCCAATGCTTCAGGATTCAGTTTCTTTAAAACATATCTGAATGCGACCGGTAACAAAAGCAGACACATACCATAAACCAGTTTTTCGGCCAAGGGTGCGGGTAATAACAGATTGAAAATAGTGAGCAAAGCATGACCGCCGGCATTGGGAATCAGAGTCGTGCGCAATTCAAAAAATGCTGCAATAGCTGGTTGTTCTTCCAGCAACAACTGCGCAATAATATTAGAATTATAAAGGTGAGCTGGTCCATCACCTGTGAAGAAGAATTCAACTCCAAAAACAGGCATTAAATTTACGACAAGGAGTCCGATGAAAATTATTTGTTCATTCCTGAACCAGAAATCGACAAACCGGGAGCAGCCTGAAATCACACGGGTTTTCACCGGACTAAAATAGGATTTTAAGCTGCCAAACCTGCTCCGCGTGATTTATTTGCTTCAGATAGTTAATGAATCCATTACAACTGGACTTCTACTATGCGTCGCAACGGAATTGTGATTCCATCTTTTAGATAAACAACCTCTTCATCCATATCCCACACCGTAGTCTCTACGCGCTTCAGTCCAGAGCTGTCTTCAAACAAAATGGCAATTTTATAATGCGCGTAATTACCAAAATCCAACGCTCGTTTTAACAGGCGTTTGCGTTCGAGTTGCTGTTCACCAAGCGGCAATACTTCTTCCGGCGGAAAATGAAGTCCGCTCAGCTTTTCCTTGGTTATTTCCGGAACATAGGTGGTTGTTGACTTCATAATCTTTGTTTTAAACTGATTCCTGTTGTTGAAGTTAGACATATTTTATCGGAATGAATCAATTCGTGGCCCGTTTTAACGAATCGGTCTAAAAGAGTCGGGGCAAAGCGTGGGTGAAATTTAAAAATACCTTAACTTGGTGGTTTCTAAATACCTTTTCCCTCTGATGTATGCCATTGTCGATGTAGAAACCACCGGGTCGTATGCCGCCGGCAACGGCATTACCGAAATAGCCATCTGTATCCACGATGGTGTAAAAGCGGTAGAATGGTTCGAATCATTGGTACGACCAGATCGCAATATTCCAATGTATATAACTGGTCTAACAGGAATTACCAATGATATGGTTGCGGGGGCGCCGACATTCGAAGAATTGCTGCCCAGAATTGAGGAGTTGACCAAAGGTTGCATTTTTGTAGCCCATCACGCCCATTTCGATTACTCCTTTGTAAAGAAAGGATTTGAATATTACGGACTGACTTTTAACAGGAACAAATTGTGCACGGTTAGGCTCAGCCGGAAATTAATTCCTGGCCTGCCGTCATATAGCCTGGGCCGGTTGTGCCGACAATTGCAAATCCAACATCTAAATGCCCATCGCGCCATGGGCGATGTCAAAGCAACTGTAAAACTGTTCGAAATTTTAATGGGCCTCGACGAGGAGAAGTACATTCAACAGGTCGCAAAGCGTAATTCCGGAGAAACCATTTTACCCGCACATCTTCCGCGTAAAAAGTTTGATGACCTGCCGCAGGAGCCCGGGGTGTATTATTTTAAAGATGGCCACGGCAAAATTATCTACATCGGCAAGGCAGCCAACATCAAACAACGTGTTCGGTCACATTTCACCGGAGACGACAGCAGTGAGAAATCCGAAGCATTTAAGCGACAGATTTACGATGTTAGTTTCAGGAAAACCGGATCCGAATTGGTGGCCTTGTTGCTCGAAGACAGCGAAATCCGGAAATACTGGCCAAAGTTCAACAAGGCCCAAAAAAGCCCGACAAGAAGTTTTGGAATCTATCGGTACGAAGATTTGCGCGGCTATATCCGGCTGGGAATCAATAAAGCTCCGGCGGCAAATGGTGCAGTAAAAACATTTTCTCGAATGAGCGACGCAAAAGATGCGCTGTCCCGATTGGTGGATGAATTTGGATTATGTGCCTCGCTTTGTGGATTCGGAAGCTTCTGCGAAAAATGTGTCAGCGACCATCACTCTTGCGGGATGGATATAGATGCGGTCACCTACAATTCAAAGGTTAAAGAGGCATTGGATGAATTCAGCGTAGCCCGGAAAAAATGTGCCATTATCGGGCAGGGCAGAGAAGACCATGAAAAATCTGTTGTGGTCATTGATGGTGATCGTTACCTGGGTTTTGGATTTGTAAAAGGCAAAGTTGACTGTTCTTCTTTTGATGAAGTTTCGCAATGCATCGATCTTTACCCCGAGAGCAGCACGATTCGGAAAATCCTCTACAAGCACCTCTCGGTAGCTCCGTCAGAAAATGTGATCTACTTCTGATAATATCACGGATTTCAGAAAACATTCATAACTTATGCGTACGATGAAAAAAGCAATCGTATGCGCAATACTTTAGCAGAGATATTTTATTTCGAATGGAGGGTATTCCGCTCTATCATTTTCCAAAACCTTATTCATTTTCAATGGAAGCGTTTTTTTCTCACCCTTGCTTTCATTGTGGTGATTCTGTTCATCTCATTACTCACTGTTCTGTTGCGTCTGGCCGATGAAATTTTCTACCGCAACTATCGTAAAACGGAAGTGCGTCAGCCGGTGTTTATCATTTCCAATCCACGCAGTGGCACAACCTATCTGCATCGGTTGTTGTGCCTGGATGAAGAGCGCTTTACCTACTTCCTGTTGTATCATACTTTTCTGCCTTCGGTGACTTTTTACCGGTTTATACTTCTTCTGAAAAAGGTGGATAAGCGTCTGAACTGGCCGTTGAAAAGATTTTTCACCAGGGTAGAAGAACGGGTATTTGCCGGATGGAAAGATATTCATCCGATGGGGTTCGAAGAAAGTGAAGAAGACGAAGGATTGTTTGTTTTATCCTTGATGTCTCCGGCAATCGGATTGATTTGTCCATGGTTTAAAGAAATGAAATGGCTCTGGATTCCCGATCGGCTGAGCCCGGCAAAAAAAGAAGCCATGATGGCCTATTACCGCAATACCATTCAGCGGTTTATGTACGCATGGGGGCAAGACAAAATTTTTCTTTCCAAAAATGTGATTTCTACCGGCAGAATGGAAATGTTACTCAGCGCTTTTCCAGATGCTAAAATCATATATCCGGTGCGTCATCCCTATCAAACAATACCCTCAGTTACCAGCATGTTTTCTGCCCCGTGGAAGGTACTTGCCGACGATCTGTCGGAAAAATCACAGGAATACCGGGCCTGGGGAGCAATGAGCCAGGAGTTTTATATGCACCTGTACAAAATGATGGAACGGCTTGATCCGGATCAGTTATTTTATGTCGATTATGAAGAATTCATAAACAATCCAAAGAAGATCGTTCTTGAGCTGTATCAAAAATTCGGGTGGCCTGTTAACGTTCAATTTCTGGAGCGCCTGGAACAACAAACCAGTCATAACAAAAAGTATCGCAGCAATCACAACTATTCTCTTGAACAATACGGATACAGGAAAGAAGAAGTGTACTACAATTTGCAACCTGTTTTCAAAAAGTTTGGTTTCGAGCCATAAACTGCCAAATTGACTATTTTTATTCCTGAATTAATTACAGAAGCAAATGCAAAAGAAACTGGAAAGATATCCGAAGAAAGGAATGATCGGAGGAGTTTGCTACGGACTCGGCGACTATTTTAATATAGATCCGGCCATCATCCGAATCGTGTTTCTGTTGTTCTTTCTGGTATTTGGTGGCGGTTTGCTGGCATACCTGATTTTCTGGATTATTATGCCTGTTTCACCGGCTGATATGTAAGGTTATTCATTTCTCTGCAGTACCAGCAATACTCAAGTTCATTATATTTGAAGATGCAGAAAGCTGTTTTCCTGGATCGCGATGGGGTGATTAACCACGACCCCGGCGATTATACAAAAAATGTTGACGAATTCCATTTCCTGCCTGGCTTATTTGATACGCTTCGGCTGATCAATGCGTATGGCTTCGAAATAATTGTAGTTACCAATCAGGGTGGTATTGCCCGGGGCATTTATTCCTTACAGGATTTTAAAAAAACGGACGCATTTATGCACAAACGATTTCGGGAGGAACATATCCGCGTGATGCCCACCTTTTTCTGTCCGCATCATGAATTGGCCGGAAAATGTCTTTGCCGCAAACCAAAATCACTATTGGTCGAACGAGCCATTGCCCGCTACCAGATTTCGGCTGCTGATTCCGTTTTTGTAGGTGATAAAGAGCGCGATATAGACTGTGCAGAAGGGGCAGGTGTGCGCGGAATATTAATCCCTACCAATGCACTGCTCGAAAACTACTTGCATCTTTTCGTTAAAAACAACGTCTGATCTGAGAATACAATAGTAAAGTGTATCCGATGTTGCGTGTCTTTTTGAGTGAACTTACCTTCGGTTCCGGAATTTTTAACCAAATATTAACCAAATGAAATTACCTGTACTTGTTTTTTTAACCTGTCTGTCGCTCACTGCTTTCGGCCAATGTCCTCCAGGATATTCGGAGGTTGAAGTGGTAATTAATCCGGATAACTGGCCCCAGGAAACTTCCTGGGATGTTAGAAGCGATCTGGGCCAACTCCTTGCTTCGGGTGCTTCAAACGGAGGAACAGTTTGTCTGGAAGAAGGATCCTGTTTCGTTGTGACTATTTTCGATTCCTACGGAGATGGCATTTTTGAGCCGGGTGGATATGAAATCTATCTCGATGATAACCTGATTGCAGCCGGGGGAACAGAATTCGATCATGAAATCAGCCATTATTCGAATTGTCCTGAGAAATCAATGTGTATTCTGGCCGAAACGATTCAACCGGCAGATTTCACAGCATCCCTTCAAAACGAATGGTATGAATTTTCACCGCTGGAGAGTGGTTTATTCGAAATTACCACCTGCGGTTCTGGCTGCAACAGCTCTGTTTGGGTGTATGAACAATGCGGAGAGGCTGATGACTCAGATCTGAATGCATTGGAATTTAACACCGATGGCTGCGATGATTCGGGCCAGATTACCATGGCAATGATCTATGGAAACACTTATTATATCCGCATCGGGACGCCTGAAGAATGCCCATCATTAAATTGGTCGTTGATTCATCTTGGTGATTTTGATATGTGTGAAGATATACCGGGAATGGTGGAAGTGATCGTTGATATTCAACCCGATGCATATCCCAATGAAACGTCATGGACCCTTACGGACGGAACGGGAAATTTGCTTTTTAGTGGAGGAGCAGAAGGCACTACAGTTTGTGTAGACGAAGAAGCCTGTATCATCTTTACCATTTTTGATAGTTACGGCGACGGAATTTTTAATCCCGGGGGATATTGGTTCTACTACGACGGAGAACTGGTAGGAAACGGAAACAATTTCGGTTATGGAACCTTCGAAGAAATAGGATGCCCGGCAGGAACCAGTTGTAATTCACCGGAAGTAACAGGAGAAGGAAGTTTCACTACCGGGTATGGTAGTCACTGGTATTCATTTACACCCGCCATCACCGGAAGCTACCTCATAAGCACCTGTGATTTGAACACCTGCGATACGCGGATTCAGATCTACGATTACTGCAACATGTCCAACTTTGATGACACTCAGGTTGCGGCCATTTATTTCAACGATAACAATGAAGAATGCGGCATGCAGGCCTTTGTCAATGCCGGCCTCGAAGGAGGTACAGAATACTGGATCCGCGTTTCTGAAGTAAACGAAGATTGTGGAGGTGCGATCAACTGGTTACTGGAATACAACGGTCCGGTAGAAGGTTGTATGGATCCCGCCGCATGTAATTTTAATCCGCTCGCTGAAATAAGTAACGACTCCTGTATTTATCCCGGTGATCCTGAATGTCCCGATGGACCGGATCTGGTCATTGATGAGGATTACCTTCAGGCAACGCTTCAGGTGAGTTCCATTACAGTGGGTGAGGCAGATTGCTACATCAACGAAGGCTGTCTGAATGGTTATGGCTCACGGGAACTGATCCGTTTTGGTACGCGCATTGACAACATCGGAAACCTGGATTGGTACATCGGAAATGCCAATTCCACTCCTCAAATGTTTTCTTATGACAATTGTCACAACCACAATCATGTGGATGGATATGCCGAGTACTTATTGTACGAAATGGACGGTACCGAAATCCCAATCGGATTCAAATTCGGGTTTTGTGTGATGGATCTGACCTGTGATATGGGCGGAACAGCGCAATACGGCTGTGGCACCATGGGAATTTCGGCCATGTGTTCTGATATTTACAGTTCGGGGTTAACTTGCCAATGGATTGACGTCACCGATGTGGCCGACGGAAGTTATACGTTGGTGGTCCGAACAAATTGGGAAGGACTGCCGGATGGTCTGGGAAATCACGAACTCAATTACAACAACAACTGGGGTCAGGCTTGCATTCAGATTGACAGAAGCAGCGGAAGTCTGCAGGTAGCACTTGTGGATGAATGCGAACCCATGGTGGATTGTGCTGGTGAAATTTACGGAAGCGCACAGCCAGATTGCAACGGAGACTGCAACGGGTCTGCCTTGCGCGGCGATCTTGACGCAAACAGCGCTCAGGATCTGGTAGATGCACATTTGTATGTTGATCAGATTCTCGGAAACGATATCAATGCAACCTCCTGCACAGATTTGAATCAGGATGATGAAATTACCGTTACCGATGCCGCTCTGATGGCGCGATGCGATATCTATAATGTTGCACACGAACATCCTGACAGTAGTGGAGTACACAGCCACTGCAATTTTCCTTCGGCGCATCTGATTAATCCTTTCGATTCGGTATTCTTTAATATGACCAACCTGAATCTGGCAGAAAACTATTTCGACATCATGGTGAAAAACCCGAATTGTAAGATTGTCGGTTTTCAACTGGAGATAACAGGAGCAGATATTACCAATGTAGAAATGCTGTACAACAATGAGAATTACCCGATAATGCCGGAATTTACTTATGGGGGACAGACCTTAATCGGATTATCTTATGAAGATTCAGTCATCAATAAAAATCTGTCATTTGTGCCGCTTCTCCGGGTTTACTATACAAACGCGGGAACAGAAATTTGCCTGGGTGAAGTGGTGGATGTTGTAAACGATGACTACGAAAATACCTGGACCTTTATTGAGAAGAACTGTATGATGGTAACAGGAATTTCAAAAAATCAAAATGATTTCAGTGCCACCATTGCTCCAAACCCAATGAATGATGGTGCTGTTCTGGAATTTCACAACACCGGAAGCGATGATCTTCAACTTGATATCCGTGATCTTTCCGGTCGGTTGGTTCAAATGCACAGCGGAATTAGGGGTAATCGATTTATAATTGATCGAAACGATATGGCATCGGGTGTGTATTTGTATAGGTTGAGCAATCAACGCGGCGAAAGTGTAGGAAGATTGGTGGTTCAGTAAACCCGGAAAAATATTAAACCAACTAAGACAGGCGATCAGAAATGGTCGCCTGTTTTTTTGACTATAAATGATCCAACAGATATCTGATCATGTCTGTGGTGGTAACGATACCCACGAGCTCCTTATCGCGCAGCACAGGCAGCGCATGAAATTCTTTCTGAGTGAAAATTCGGGCTACTTCTTCGATGGTCTGGCCTTCCTGAACAGTTATGGGAGCCGCCATCATCACCTGTGACACTGTAAGCATATTGTAAACGGCAGAATCGGCTGCTGCTTCGCCATCTTCGCTGAACTGATCTGCAAAACTCAATCGAAGCAAATCTGTTAAACTCAGCATTCCCACCAAATCACCTCCCCGCACCACGGGAATATGTCTGAATTTGCGTTGCGAAAAAAGGCGGTCGGCATCGTGCAGCGAATTATCAGCGGTAAGGGAAACTACCTGCGAAGTCATGATGCTGCTAATCGGTTCGTTCTTACTCATGATCGTTCCGTATTTTGAGGTTCCACTTAAAGATACGGGAAACAACAGGATCAGCCTACCGACAGAGCGACTTTTCTTTCAGAATAATTTCCAAAAACTTAAATTTTCTTCAATGGACAAGGAATTACGCCGTAACCAACTTGCGTTTCGCCTGCAGATATTCGTCGTAAGTCATCAGCTTGTCAACACAACCATTCGGACCTAAATCTACCACCCGGTTTGCGAGCGACTGAGTAAAAGTATGGTCATGAGAAGTGAACAACAAAGTTCCTTTAAAATCACTGAGACCATTGTTTAAGGCCGTAATCGATTCCAGATCCAGGTGATTGGTGGGCTCATCCATGATCAGTAAATTGGCGCCGGCCAACATCGATCGCGACATCATACAACGCACTTTTTCACCCCCGGAAAGTACTCGTGTGCGCTTCAGGGTTTCTTCACCCGAAAAAAGCATCTTGCCGAGAAAGCCCCGGATATATACTTCGTCCTTTTCATCCGAATACTGGCGCAGCCAATCAATCAGAGAATCATCGTTATTGAAATAAGATGAGTTATCGTTGGGAATGTAAGTTTTCGTGATGGTTTGTCCGAACTCGAAAGAGCCGGATGTAGGTTTCAGATTCCCCATCAGAATTTCAAACAGGGCAGTGGTTGCCTGACCGTCGCGGCTCAGGAAAGTAATCTTGTCTCCTTTGTTGACATTCAGATTCAGATCCTTGAAAAGCGTTTCACCACCGGTAGAATAGGTTAGTCCGTTGATGTGCAAAATCTGATCTCCGGCTTCGCGTTCCTGATTAAAAATAATGGCAGGGTAGCGTCGGCTGGATGGTTCGATATCGTCCACATTAATTTTTTCGAGCAATTTTCTGCGACTGGTGGCCTGTTTCGATTTGGACGCATTGGCACTGAATCGCGCAATGAATTCCTGCAATTCTTTTTTCTTTTCTTCGGCCTTTTTATTGGAAGAACTTCTCTGGCGCAGCGCGAGTTGGCTTGACTCATACCAGAAGGTATAGTTTCCGGTGAAGAGTTTGATTTTGCCGAAATCAATATCAGCAATGTAAGTGCATACAGTATCCAGGAAGTGGCGGTCGTGAGAAACGACAATCACCGTATTTTTAAAATTGAGCAGAAAGTTTTCCAGCCACTCAATCGTATTAATGTCCAGGTCGTTGGTTGGCTCATCCAATACAAGAATATCAGGATTTCCGAATAAAGCCTGTGCCAGCAATACACGAACCTTTTCCGTTCCGCTGAGTTCTTTCACAAGGCGATCGTGCAGAATTTCTTCAATTCCCAATCCGCTCAATAGAGTTGCCGCATCAGAAGGAGCGTTCCATCCATCCATTTCAGCAAATTCCGCTTCAAGTTCTGAAGCGCGAATACCATCTTTTTCGCTAAAATCCGGTTTGGCGTACAACGCATCTTTTTCCTGCATGATGGACCACAGCGTAGAATGACCCATCAATACCGCATCGAGCACCGTGTTTTCATCAAAGGCGTGGTGGTTCTGCTGAAGAACGGCCATTCTTTTACCGGGTTCTATGGAAATATGCCCGCTGGTAGGACTGATTTCACCGGCAAGTATTTTAAGGAATGTTGATTTTCCGGCACCATTGGCGCCAATTACACCGTAACAGTTCTGACCGGCAAATTTTAAATTCACGTCATCAAAGAGGACGCGCTTGCCATATTGCAATGATAAATTTTGTACTGTAACCAAGGTATTGTATCGTTTGTTTTGAAGCCGCAAAGGTAAGGCTTTTAAACCCGGAAAAAGAACTTTGGTTTAGAGTTTTAAGGATTATTGAGAGATCGGTTGTGAGTTTGACAATTTGCAGAAGGTGGGTTATTCAAAACAAAAAAGCCACCCTTTCGGATGGCTTAAATCAAAACTATTTGAGGTAATAAAAATTTTAGTTCTGGCGCGCGGTGATGTCGATTTTCAGGTCAACGTCATCCGACACAACCATTTCTTCCAGAGGATGGGAAAATTCAACACCGAAATTACGTCGGTTAAAAGTAGTAGAACCGGTGATGTGTACTTCTCCGTCGTGCGCATGCACATCGAGGTTTTCAATTGCAACGGCCTGCTCAGTTCCACGCACAGTCATAACACCATGAGCGGTATTTCCGTCTACCTGGCGAATGGTAAAAGATGCAGTAGGGTGCTCACTTACGGCAAAGAAATCATCTGATTCCAAATGGGAAATCAGTTTCTCCTGGGTATTGCCTTCTTCAGGATTGTAATTCTCATCAGTTGCCTGAAGCGTGGTCATATCAACAACGAAAGAACCTTGAGTGATAACTCCGTTTTCCATGTTGAGTTTACCTTTTTGAAGATTAACAGTACCGGTGTGATTGTACATACCAACCATTGTACCTTCCCACTGAACAACACTTTTATTTACATCTACTGTAAAATCACCGGAAGGACCAGCGGCTTCAATGGTAGCAGTAGTATCAGTATCAGTCGATTCGGTAGTGGTGTTGTTTTGCTCGTTGCAGGAAGTAAAGCAAAAGCCAAGCGCAAATAATCCAATTAATAGTGGTGATTTTAGCATTTTGATAGGTTTTAAGTTCTCTACAAATCTACTATGAATCCCTATATATCCAAAGAAAACGATACATTTTCACAACGCAGGAAGTGGAAAATTATAGGGTTTCATCCAAACCTGTTCCTGTAAATTGAAACATTTGAATAACAATAGCTTAATGAAGCGCCGTTTATATTAAATTTAAGTTTGAATCTTTTAGTCAAAGTAATGACCATAGTTCGGGGGAAAACTACTGTTTTGCAAATTCGAATATCTTTGTGTCAGGTGCGTATGGCATCCAACAGGAAAAAATAGCCCATTGGAAGAAATCATTGTTTCCGAAGAAGAAAAAGATCAGAAGCCTGAGCTGCCCGGAGTAGAATCTCCCGGGATTGAGCGCATTGATCAGATGATGCAGAAAGCCGGGGTAGCACTCAACCAGGCTGTGTCGGAATATGTAGAGACGGGAATTGCGCCGGTTTCCGTCCTTTATCATAAACTGATAGAGCAGGGTGGAGAATTTCTGCTTTCATTCCTTCAGAGAATTCGATCGGCCGGTGCAACAATGGCCGTTGAAGAAGCCATTCGAACTACGGTTCAGATTGATGCACTACTGAAAACAATCTCGGATGGAAAGGTGGAAGAATTACAATCGGGACTCGAAAATGCCTATCAAAAATGGGAGAAGGATTGGTTGGCTGCGCATCAGAAATTACCGGCCGAATTCCGCTATTCCCTGACAACCGAACAACTCAAGGCAGACCCTTCAGATTCGAAAGCCACACGCAGGTATAAAAGCAAACTCAGGATGTTTCGTTTTGGGCGTTCCAAAATGGAAACCAATGTTCCGGTACAGGCTATTTTCAATCATTTCCGTCTGATTTCGGTGAAACCTGAAATGCACAAAAGTCTCGGAAGATTATCCATGCAATCATTTGAACTCACCAATACGATGCGCCAGGTTTTTAACCGGCAACTGAAGTTACTCGTCATTTCACTAGATAAAACGGATGCGCAGGAGCAAGCCGAAATTGTAGGGCAACGGATTGACGATTTTAAAGGCATTCTTGAGGAGCTGAATCGCGAAGCCGATAAACTCACGGAGCAGTTCAGAAAATCGCTTCAGGAGACGGTTACAAAGGCTATCGTAGATGCAACTGTTATGGCCGCAACACCCGGCGCCGCAGGATTACTTCTCCGCCGCGACCGCAAAGTCAATGACACTTCGCTGAAGATCTTGCTGCACCGATTGCAGTCTTTTCCGGAAATCTGGAAAACCAATCAGAAAGCTTTCTTTAGACAAATGCAGGCCGATTTATGGTTCGGGAGAATGGCGCTGAATCTGTTTCGGCTTGCCCGCAATTCCCGGTTTAAAGTTCAATCCGAATTTATTCAGCCGGTTGAAGAAAATATCCAGAGTCTGGAGAGGGGTGTCACAGATCTGCAGAAACGATTGGGTCAAAAACAATCCAAAGATCAGCCGGAGCCAATTGAACTGAACGAACAACTTTACCTGAATGCCGACGGAATGATCAATACGCTGGAGAATACTACAGACGCCGTTGCACAAATTCTGCCGGAGTCCTTCGAGTTGCTTAAAAGCGAGTCCGATGCCTCAGAACTGGCCTTTACCCGGAAATTACCGACCATTCAGATAGCGCTCAGCCGTATAGCAGATTACCTGATAAAAACCAACTTCACCGAGAATCACCGGATAGAGCTGATAAAGTTAAGCCAGCAGATCAAACAGTTGAACAACCGCATTGTGAATAATGCGAGTCTGATTTCATATTCCCGGGAAATTGCCTCCGAAGAAGACAATCAGCAGGTAATGACAGAAGCGATCGGGAAAGCGGGTACTGAATTGAAGGAAGTAAAAGAAGCCCTGGCTTCAGTAATGCTGAAGTATACCCAGCAACTTTCCGCTGACCAGAACAATACGCTTACCTCGCTGGATGTAAATGTGGTGGTTACACGAGCCGATCAACTACAACAGTACGTCAACCGCGAACCAGTTGAGACACCTGTGAATCGCTGGATGTCCAAAAAAATGCGCCGGATCAACAACATCTGGAGAAAGCTGGGCCTCTTTATCGTTCGCCGGCGACACGATGTGGTGGTAGCCCGTCATAAAAAGAAACACGAGGAGCTTGTAAACGATGGCGAGCGGATACAGAACTTTATGGAATCGCTGCGTGTTCCGCCGCAGATTGATCAACAATTGCCTTATTATTACAAACAGTTGTTCAGTGGAAAACATCTCAGCAATGCTGCCGGAGTGCGCATCCGCAAGAATGAAATTTCGCAGGCAAAAAAAGTAGTGGCGCGTATACAGCGCGGATCGGGGGGAGCATTGGCCATTACCGGTGATGCAATGACGGGTATAACTTTTCTGACGAATTATATTGCGACGCAGCAAATTTCCGGGAAAGTGTACAGAATTTCGGCTCCTGTGGGAGGATCACATCGTGAGGCCGATTTATTCAAAGCGGTTATGGATCCGCTCGGTAAAAAACGAGGAAATGTTTACAGCGCACTTTCTTCACTGGAGCCGGGTACGGTCTTCATTTTTCACGACCTGGAGCAGTGGTGGCTCAAACATCCCGAAGGCGACGAAGCAATTATTGCACTTATCCAGCTCATCGAGCGTTTTGGTCGGCGGTTTTACTTTTTGCTCACCTGCAACAGTTTCAGCTTCCGGTTGATTTCAAAAGTGGGATCGCTGGAGAACTTCCTTACCAGCACCATTGTGATCGCTCCTGCAACGCTCGACGAAATGCGCGAAATCATCTGGCTGCGCCACACAACAGGCGGCATGAACGTAGAGACAGCCGGAAAGAAGGCCGAGAATTTAAACGGAGCACATTGGGATGCGCTGCTGAAAAGATTTTATAAGCGATCCAACGGAAATATCGGACTTGCTCTTCATTTCTGGTTGCGCAGTATCAACGCGGTGAAAGGAGATACAATTGTCATTAAAGATTCCGGCCTGGATGCCTTTCCGAATATCACGAACAGTAGCTGGAAAGTAATTATCTACCAGCTGTTTCTACATCGAACCTTAAGCCTTACGCGACTCCGGCAATTGTTCGAAGATGAAGATCCGCAGTGGCTCCGGCACAACCTTTCGGCACTTATCCGATTCGGGTTGGTGGAAGAAACCGGCAGACACAGTTATGCGCTGAATGTAATGAGCCGCCCATATATCGAGCGGTGGTTTAACGAATTGAAACTGATCTCATGAGTACGATGTTTCAAATGATTGACAACAATCCGTTTTATAAGCTGTTCTGGCTGTTGCTGGTCGGTGCCGCGGTTTTCCTGATTGTGCGGATTGTTCAGCGATATGTGCTGGCCCTGGTTAAGGATGAATACCAACGTGGGCTGATACGTCGCTGGGAATACCGGGCTGTTACGCTTATCTGGCTGGTTTACGGAAGCTGGGCGTTGTACCACCTCATTAAATCGAATTTTATTGTGACACTCACCATATTGGGAGTGGTTCTGATAGCAGGATGGCGTAGCTGGATGGAATTCTTTGCCGGAATTTTCCTGCGACTCGAACGGCGTATTGAAGTAGGGGATGTCATTCAGACAGATCAGGGTTCGGGAAAGGTAGATCATTTTAATTTCCAGTCACTGGCGCTGCAAACCGACGAAGGGCATCTTGTGCATTTACCTTACAGCCGGATCACGAGTGGGGTTGTGGCACAAAGTACCGATCAGGAGAAATTACTGGCGCAGACATTCACGTTGCAATATACCTCTGATAATCCTCAGGAAGTAAAAGAGTACATCAAAAATCTGGTGTATCGCTGCCCATGGACCGCTGTTCTGCATCCGGTGAATGTGGTGTACGGAGACGACAATATTTACAAAATCACGGCCCGTACCATCGACAAATCAGACTTTCATCGTCTGGAGGCATTTGTTCAGAAAAGGCTGGATAAGGTGAAGAAGAAGTAAGGGATCCACAATGGAGGTCTAAACAATTAACCTGCCGGATCGTTTTGATGTTGTCAGTACATTATGATCCATGTCAAGATTGTCCTTTCTGATTCTAAACACGTTATCACTGCTGGTTGCAATCGTCATTAGCGGTATTGCTCAAACAGGGGCAATCAACGGACAAACCATCGGGCAGGTCAGCAACCAATTCGATACCCTCATTACTCCTCCGGGATATACCTTTTCGGTATGGAGTGTTATCTATCTTGCGTTGATCGCGCACGTTGTTTTTCAATGGGTGATTTACTTCCGAAATAAATTTGTTGAAGTCATCGACAGTCTGGGATGGTGGTTTATTGCTGCCAATATCTCCAGCACAATCTGGACTTTTTTGTGGCTGTATGAACAAACCGGGTTATCAGTTCTGGCGATGGTAGCGCTGCTTTGGTCTCTCGTGCAAATCATGCTCCGGCTGCGGCTCGAAACGTGGGACGCTCCGGTGCGGATAATTGCTTTTGTCTGGTGGCCTTTTGCCATTTATCTCGGTTGGATTGTAGTAGCAACCATCACGAATGTGGCGGCATTTCTGGTATCGGTAGGATGGAGCGGAGAACCTTTGTCACCGGAAATCTGGACGATCATGATGGTGTTGGTGGCGGCCATCGTCTATCTGGTGCTCATCTTCAAGCGCAACCTTCGCGAATCCGCTATTGTAGGCATTTGGGCCTTTTACGGAATTGCCGATAAAAACTACAATGAATATCCCTCCATTGCTATCGTTGCAGGAATTATGGCCGTAATTCTGCTGGCAATTAGCCTGTATAAAGGTCACAAGAACAGGTATTACAACCCTTTCCTCAAATTAAAAAGAGGTGAATTCTGAAGCGGAATTGTAGCGGACGTATCTGCTGCAAATTCTGGTATAATTACCTATCTTCATATAAACGGAAAAATGAGGATACTATGAAAAGAATAAAACGGTTTGGAATCTGGCAGGCTGCAAAAGTCGGGGCAGTCATTTACTTTATATTATCTGCCATCTTCATCATTCCTGTCTGGATATTTGGTGCGATGTTCAGTGCATTGGTTCCGGAATCGTATGATTTCAGTGCCATGTTCCTGCTGCTGATGCCTTTTATCTACGCCATCGCCGGCTTTATTGTAAGCGCCGTTTCCTGTGTAATTTATAACCTTACAGCTGGTTGGATTGGCGGAATTGAAGTGGAGATTGAAGAAACAACGACGACTGGTGGAACCTACGCACAAAGTAGTCCACCACAGGTTTGATGTTGAATCCGGAGAATCCTATTTCAACAAATCTCTCGAAATAACCAGTTTCTGAATTTCTGAGGTTCCTTCTCCGATGGTACAAAGTTTTGCGTCCCGGTAAAATTTCTCAGCCGGATATTCTTTGGTATACCCATATCCACCGTGGATCTGAACGCCTTCGTTGGCAATCCATACCGCTGCTTCCGAAGCATAATACTTGGCCATTGCCGACTGTCGCGTCATAGGTACACCTTCTTCTTTCATCCAGGCAGCCTGGCGCGTAAGCAAATCCGAAGCTTCAATTTTTGTAGCCATATCGGCCAGTTTAAAAGCAATGGACTGGAATTGTGAAATCGGTTTTCCGAATTGTTCGCGCTCCTTTGAATATTTCAAGGCAGCTTCGTAAGCGCCACGCGAAATACCGATTGAAAGGGCAGCGATAGAGATACGGCCGCCGTCCAGTACTTTCAATGCCTGCACAAATCCTTCGCCTTCTTTTCCGAGGACGTTGTCTTTGTGCACCCGGCAATTGTCAAAAAACAGACCGGCTGTTTCAGAAGCGCGCATGCCGAGTTTATCTTCTTTTTTTCCGCCGGAAAAACCTTCAGTACCTTTTTCAATTACAAAGGCAGTCATTCCGCGGGAATCTCCTGTTTCACCGGTACGGGCAATGACCACCGCCACTTCGCCGCTGATGGCGTGGGTAATGAAATTTTTAGATCCATTGAGTACGTAATAATCGCCGTCTTTGGTGGCCGTAGTAGCCATATTCCCGGCGTCAGATCCGGTACCTGTTTCAGTGAGTCCCCAGGCGCCGATCCATTCTCCTGTGGCCAGTTTAGGAAGCCACTTTTTCTTTTGCTCGTCATTCCCGAACTGCAGAATATGACCGGTGCAGAGCGAGTTGTGCGAGGCCACGGTGAGGCACAGTGAGCCGTCCACGGCCGCTATCTCCTCGATGATCAGGGCGCTCGTCACGGTATCGAGGCCCGAGCCGCCGTACTGCTCGGGCACCTGCAGGCCGAAGATCCCCATGTCGCCGAGCTGCTTCACGATCTCGAAGGGGAACTCGCCGGACTCGTCGCGCGCTACGGCGCCGGGTGCGACCTCGCCGCGCAGGTAGTCGCGGAGGGGTCCAAGAACGGCGCGCTGGTCGGCCGTTAGGTCGAACCAGGCCGGTTCGCTCGAACTGATGGTGGTCATGAAATCAAGGTAGCGGACCACCCGCCCCTTTATCTGTACGCCGGTCCCAACTGGTACACTCCGCGCCATGCAAGAGGGTTACTGGTTAAGGGGCATCAGGGGAGCCACCACGGTGGAGCGCGACGACGCGGACGAGATCCTCATGGCGACAAGGGAGCTGCTCGAGGAGATGCTCCGCGTGAACCGGATCGAGGACTACGACGTCAACCGCGACGCCACCCGCCAGGAGATGCGCTCCTTCGTCTGCGGCCAGTGCCACGTCGAGTACCACTTCTCGCACGAGGGCAATCTCGTCACATATCCCTGGGACAACG
>CALDPJ010000227.1 GCA_937911795.1 uncultured Flavobacteriales bacterium
AAGAATAATTTAATACGTGGGGCTGATCAAATTCTATGCGAAATTCCTGAAGCTCCATATCCAGCCCTACTTTAAGCAAACTATATTGCATTACTTTTTCATCTTGCGCAGAGGAAACCAAAAGTAGCAGGCTGCCATCGGATGCTGAATAGCTCACATTCCCATTGTACGTTCTATTCTCGGCATTTCTGGGTTTAAATTCCTCATCTTTGAGCACCTTGACTTTATACCTCTGCTTTTCAGGATTCCAGGTCTTCTTTACTTCACGATTGTATAAATTGACTTTTGTGCTTAAAATATTGAATGAAGAACCGCCGCCAACCGAGGCATAAATGTATTTTTCAGTTTTTTCTGGTCGCGATTCATATCGGGTTTTAGGTTCTGATAATTCCTTAGTTCCGATTAGACTAAGCGATCGATTAAATTCATACACCTCATACTCCACCTTGTCCTTACCGGTTTTTATATTGTAAATGAGTTCAATATTTCCGTTTTCATTTAGTGAAGATTCGTATAGATAGCCTTTTTTTGCTTTCCCCGAAATACTGTGAATTTGTTCGATTTTTTGCTGAGCCCAGCAGTGTGAAGTACACAACCAAAGGCCGAAGATGATAATTGTACTATTTTTGAAAATCTTATTGAAAAACATGATCATTGAGGTTGGTTAGAATACGGATGAATTATTCACCAAATTACCGACACCTCAACGACAATTCATATCACATGAAATACGTATTTTTTGTGATGTACCAATTTCAGACGCTCACCTCTTGTCAGATAAGTTCTACTTTTCCGACCACACCGCCAATTCATTTCCTGCGGGA
This sequence comes from uncultured Flavobacteriales bacterium, assembly GCA_937911795.1. Taxonomy (GTDB): domain Bacteria; phylum Bacteroidota; class Bacteroidia; order Flavobacteriales_D; family SKUL01; genus SKUL01. Next base: position 825 of record CALDPJ010000227.1, read on the forward strand.
TCGAGAAAATGAAACCGCTTCCCGCCCGGAAAAGAAAAAATGTCTTTCGAAATGGTTCCACCCGATTGGGTGATTTTGGAGTGGATCTGGTTGAGATCGCTGTGATACAACACCACCAGCGCGCCATTTACTATTCTGTCATCGCTTTGTTCGAAACCTCCTTCTATTCCGCTTTCTGAAAATGCCGTGTAGGTCGGGCCATAATCGGTGAAGGACCATCCAAAACTTTCTGAATAAAAACGCTTCACCGCTTGAAGGTCTTTCGCCTTGAACTCGATGTAGTTGATGTGGTTGTTTTTCATAACGACAAAGTTACATTTTCAAATTACCGATAATACTTCCAATCGTCAATCGCCCAATTGTCAGTCGTATCATTTCACTAACCATTAATCACCAACCACTGAATAGAAACCCTTAAATTTGTTCTCCTGAAAAAAAAGACAAACAGAAAAAAGCCTCATAAAACGCAACAAGTGAATACACCCATAAAAATAGCAATACTCAACGGATCGGTCCGGATGGGAAGAAAAAGTCCGGCGGTAGCCGAATACCTGGTTAAGCAGCTCGAAAAAGAAGGAAATTTAGAGATCACTTATCTCGATCTGGCAGAATACAACCTTCCGATCATGCATGAGCGACGCGGAATTCATCCCAACCTGCCGCCCATGGCCGAAAAACTGGGTGCGCAGCTCGAAGAAGCCGATGCAATCCTCGTTGTGACACCAGAATACAATGGTGGATATCCGGGTGTGCTGAAAAATGCGCTGGATTATTATTACGATGAAATTTCAAAAAAACCGGTTGGTGTGGTCAGCGTTTCCAGTGGCCAGCAAGGCGGCATTCAGGCATGGCAAGCATTAACAGGATTGTTTCTTAAAGTGGGATCGTTTGTGGCTCCGGCCCGGCTGCACGTTGCTCAGGTGGCAGAAGTTTTCAACGATGAAGGAAAAGTGGTAAGCGACTATTTTACAAAATCGGCGAATCTGTACTTAAAGAATTTCGGCTGGTTCGTCGAGGCAATTATTGAGAAGAAACAAAAGGATTAACCAACAGGAACAGCGATCAAACTTTGGTTTTGACTTTATTCCATGGTTTGATCTGCCAATTGGTATAGGCCAAACATACCACATTACCCGCTGAATCTTTAACAGGGATTTCACAGCGAATGAAAACAGCATCTTCGGTTTCGAGCGGTTGGAGTATTTCCTGTTGAAGTCTCTCATCCGGTAGCTCAAAATACGCCCTTGCCGCTGACTTCGCCTGGTACTGGTACTTCACATCGATGGATTCCATGATGAGCCGGTAATTTTTCTCGCCCAAACGGCTCAGCAAAACCAGACCCGAAGCAAACTCAGCTACAGTTGCCAATCCGCAGGCGTGAATGCCTTTGATGTGATTCAGATTTTTCCGTCGATAGGGAATCTGCGCTTCGACTCCGAATTCCGTGATTCTGGTGACAACAATCCGGTGCGGCCGGTTGAATGGAACAACAAACTGCAGCGATTTATTCATCGTCCACAGCCAGAATCCGCTCCGTTTTGCTTTTTCGAAAAGTGCTGCGAGATTCACGATCCATTCAGTATTGAGGCAATGTCCGGCCGGAAATACAAATCGCTCTTTAAAACCTTACCATCTTCCCGATAAATCGGCTGACCGTTTTCATCCAGTTTCGACATGTTGCTGCGCTGAATTTCTGCAAACACCTCCCCGATCTTATCCTGCAATCCGTGTTTGAGAATCGTTCCGCAGAGAATGTACAGCATATCCCCGAGTGCATCTGCCACTTCTACGAGATCTCCTTTTCGCGCCGCTTCCAGATACTCTTCATTCTCTTCGTGCATGAGCCGGTGTCGCAATTCCACATCTTTTTCTGACAGCGCAGCCGATGGTTCAATTGAATTGCTGATCCCGAACGCATCATGAAATTCCCGCACTCCGTTAATCACTTCAGTAAGACTCACATCTTTAACTTTGGT
>CALDPJ010000228.1 GCA_937911795.1 uncultured Flavobacteriales bacterium
AAAATGGCTTCTTTAATAATGCTTCGAAGCTTTTATTCCAGGATAAAAGGCTGACTGAGATTGTAAATATTTCCTGTAACCACTACAGAATATGCTCCCGGTTCCAATCCATCGAAATTTAGAATGTGCTTAATACCTCCACCATGAGCTGATATAAATTCCTGCTGAACGATTGCACCGCTGCTTGCGTCGTGAATTTTTACTTCAACATTATCGCCTAACTTGTGAAGAGGTCCGTAAAAAACAAGGTAAGCTAATTTACCAAGTTGGTCGAGTCGGAAAAACGCGTAATTATTGTTAGCCGCCGATTCTGAAATTTCGTTGACTGGTTTCTCAGTTACCCACGCAGCAGATTGATTTTGCAATCCAAGCACAAATGCTGCAATGAGCGTTAAAAAGATTAGTTTTTTCATCACTATAGTTTTAAAGGGTTATCGGTTTTAATTTGATGGTTTGTTTACGCGGTCGGCTGATAAAAGGTTCTGTATTTTTGAATCAACCTTATAATCACCTTTTACATCCCTGGAATTCAATCAATCCTGCTCATAAAAAAACCCGCCATTCGAAATGATGCCGGGCTTCTTTGTCAAAAATTTATAGGATTTTACTCTTCCGATCCGATCATTTTTGTTGGATCCACCCATTCGTCGTATTCGCTTTCGGTAAGATACCCCAACGCAAGTGCCGCAGCTTTCAACGTAGTTCCTTCTTCATGCGCCTTCCCTGCTATTTCGGCCGCTTTGTAATATCCGATTTTCGGATTCAGCGCGGTAACCAGCATCAGCGAATTATTCAGCAGTTCATCAATCCGGTTTTGATTGGGTTCAATTCCGGTCGCGCAGAGTTCGTCAAACGATCTACAGGCATCGCCGATTAACCGGGCCGACTGTAATACATTGGCCGCCATCATTGGTTTAAAAACGTTCAGCTCAAAATGCCCTTGTGTTCCTCCGACGGTTACGGCCACATCATTTCCCATTACCTGGGCACAAACCATGGTCAGGGCTTCGCATTGCGTAGGATTTACTTTTCCCGGCATTATAGAAGAACCGGGTTCGTTTGCCGGGATGTTGATTTCACCGAGTCCGGACCGTGGCCCACTGGCCAGCAACCGAATGTCATTCGCGATTTTATTTAGAGAAACCGCGAGTTGCTTCAAAGCACCGTGGGTTTCAACCAGTGCATCGTGTGCCGCCAGAGCCTCAAATTTATTCTCTGCTGAAATCATTGGTAATCCGGTGAATTCTGCAATTTTCTCAGCTACCAATTCGGAATAACCCTTTGGCGTATTGATGCCGGTTCCGACAGCTGTACCACCCAGTGCTACTTCGCTTAAATGCTCCAGCGTATTTCGAAGTGCTTTTAAGCCATGATCGAGCTGGGAAACATAACCCGAAAATTCCTGACCGAGAGTTAATGGCGTAGCATCCATTAAATGGGTTCGCCCAATTTTCACAACATCCCTGAACTGCGCCGATTTTCGTTTGAGGGTATCCCGAAGTTGCTCTACACCGGGTATGGTTTGATCGACCACCATTTTATAGCAGGCAATATGCATCCCTGTAGGAAAGGTATCGTTGGATGACTGCGATTTATTCACATCATCGTTTGGCTTCAGTGGCATTTCGCCTTCTCCAAGTTTCCCTCCATTAAGGACATGTGCCCGATTGGCGATGACTTCATTTACATTCATATTGCTCTGCGTACCTGAACCCGTTTGCCAGATCACCAGCGGAAACTGATCATCCAGTGCCCCGGTAAGTATCTCTTCACAGACTTTTGAAATGAGATCGCGTTTTTCGGCGGGGAGCACACCCAATTCACAATTGGCATGGGCGGCTGCTTTTTTCAGATAGGCAAATCCGTAAATGATTTCCATCGGCATACTCGCCGCCGGACCGATTTTAAAATTATTCCGGGAGCGCTCTGTCTGAGCACCCCAGTATTTATCAGCGGGCACATCTACCAGGCCCAGCGTATCTTTTTCCTTTCGAAACTGAATTTTCATGTGTGATGATTTTGAGATGAACGGACTACAAAATTAACAAGCCTTTCCAGTTGAACCCGAAACTTTTTTATCATCGCTAAAAGAAGGTATTTTGAGGGCTTAAGAACGTACTAAGAAATTATTTTACAGTTATTTACCAAAATCGAAAATAAATATTCCACCGATTATGGACTTCAAGTGTTATCTTTGCAGAGAATCCGATTTGAATTTTCGAATGTTCTCCCACATCGGATAAATAGATTAACGCAAAATAACCATGATTATCTTTATCTTCTTCGCGGCACACTGGTATCTGTCACTGTTTACACAAACATTTTTCCACCACCGCTATGCAGCTCACCGCATGTTCACCATGTCTAAATTCTGGGAAAAAGTTTTCTACGCAATGTCCTTTATTTTCCAGGGGTCTTCTTATCTCAGCCCGTACGGGTACGGGGCAATGCACCGCTTACACCACGCCCATGCCGATACCGAACAGGATCCTCATTCGCCTAAATACGACGACAACATCTGGAAAATGATGTGGAAAACCAAGAATGTTTACAATGACATCCTCTACAAAAAAGTTCAGCTGGAAGAAAAGTATTTGAAAGATTTACCGCACTGGCCATTTCTTGAGAAACTGGCAGACAACTGGGTTTCACGAATTGGTTGGGGCGTTTTCTACACCGTGTTTTATATCATCTTCGCCACGCAGTGGTGGATGTTCCTTCTGCTGCCAATCCATTTCGTGATGGGACCATTTCACGGGGCAATCATCAACTGGTTTGCGCACAAAGTTGGTTATGTAAATTTCAAGGTAAAAGATACTTCCAAGAATTTCCTTCCCGTAGATTTCCTGATGCTGGGCGAATCTTATCACAATAACCACCACAAATTCGGTGGACGTCCGAACTTCGGTTACCGCTGGTTTGAGATTGATCCGGTTTATCCGTTTATCAAACTATTCAGCGCGCTCCGGATTATCCGCATCCGCAAGAACAAAAGTGCAACTGCCGCTTTTTAATCACAGCAGTCAACCTTTATTTAAGCCAATCGGTCGATTTTCTTTTTCAGAAACAGTACGGCAAAGGGTATTTTGTCTTCGTTTAAACTATTTGCAGCAGAGTTCTGTTAACTAAACGAATTCTACTTCCATGGGTAAACTGGTACTGGGTATTGACATCGGCGGCACGAACACCAAGTTCGGTCTGGTGGATGAGGATGGTGCGGTCACAAATGCCGGCAGCATCAAAACCGGTTCATTCAACGATGTAGCATCTCTGGCAAAAGCCATTCATGAATCGCTTCATTCCGGTGGCACCTTCAATCCGAAAATTAAAAGCATTGGAATCGGTGCCCCGAATGCCAACTATCACACCGGAAAAATAGAATTTGCTCAGAATTTAAGCTGGAAGGGAATCGTTCCGATTGCGACCGTATTTGGTGAAATTTTTAACGTTCCTGTTAAAGTCACGAACGACGCCAATGCCGCTGCACTGGGAGAAATGCTTTTCGGTCGGGTGAGGGAAATGCGCGAGTTCATTATGGTCACTCTGGGCACAGGTCTGGGCAGCGGCATCGTAAGCAACGGCAGAATGATTTATGGTCATACCGGAATGGCCGGTGAGCTGGGTCACATCAACATCCAACCCAATGGGAGACCCTGCCCCTGTGGACGAAAAGGTTGCCTGGAGCGCTACGCCTCAGCCACAGGATTCATGCTTACAGCAGAGGAATTATCCAGACACGGTAGCGCAGATCAATCAGATTTTCTCAGCCCCGAGGATATTACCGAAGCTGCGAAAAATGATCATCCGCTTGCCTTACAAATCTTTGATCTTACCGCCCGGCACCTTGCGCGTGGACTGGCCATCGCAGCATCGATCCTGAGTCCCGAAGCCATCATTATCAGCGGTGGATTAGCGAAAGCCGGAAATTTTCTGCTCGCACCTACCCGAAAATATTTTGAAGAAGACGTTTATCCCCCATTCAAAAACTCCGTGCAGATTTTACCTACCGCCCTTGAATCGCGGAACGCAGCGATTTTGGGAGCCGCCGCTTTAGGACGAGAAATCGCAGATTAATATTTCTATTTTTTCCGCTTGTATTTAACTTCGTAGAGATCTTTGCGCCGGTCTTTCATGTTTCGAACGCTTCCGTACGTGTGCAACTGTTTCAGAAGATCGAGGTCAGCGTCCACAATAAGTGTCATTTCACTGTTCGGAGTGGCTTCGGCTTTTATTCCATTGGTCGGAAAAGAGAAATCACTGGGGGTGAAAACGGCAGATTGCGCATACTGAATATCCATATTATTTACCCGTGGCAAGTTTCCAACGCTACCGGCAATGGCTACATAACATTCGTTTTCAATGGCCCGTGCCTGTGCACAATTCCGTACCCGGGTATATCCGTTTTGCGTATCGGTTAGAAAAGGAACAAAGAGAATATCCATGCCTTCGTCAGCCAGAATGCGGGACAATTCCGGAAACTCCGCATCGTAGCAAATCAGCACTCCTACTCTTCCGGCGTCGGTTTTAAAAACCTGTAATTTCTCTCCACCGACCATTCCCCAGAAAGAACGCTCATTTGGAGTGATGTGCAGCTTCTCGAAATAATCGATATGACCGTTGCGATGACACAAATATCCTACATTGTACAAATGGCCATCCTCAATATACGGCATGCTACCGGTGATGATGTTGATGTTGTACGACATGGCATATTCCGTAAACTTTTCCTTCAGCGGCTGAGTATATTTTGCCAGCTCGCGAATGGCCTGGGCTTCACCGAGGTGATTAAACTCCTTCATCAACGGAGCGTTGAACAATTCAGGAAACAAAACAAAATCGCACTTATAGCCCGAAACTGCATCAATAAAAAACTCGATTTGCTCACAAATCGCTTCCAGGCCATCAAAAGGTCGCATCTGCCACTGCACCAAACCCAATCGTACCACTGATTTAGGAGCGTTGATCAGCTTCGGTGATTTCGTATAGTAAATGTTGTTCCATTCGAGCAGCGTAGCAAAGGCTTTTGATTCTTCGTCGCCCGGCAAATATGCCTTCAGCACTTTGCGCACGTGAAAGTCATTTGAAAACTGAAAGCTGAGAACGGGATCGTAGATTTCCTTGTTCTTTACCTTTTCAATGTACTCGCGTGGAGTCATTTTATCTGCATGGTCCGCATAATTAGGAATGCGACCTCCGGCAACTATCGAACGTAAATTCAGGGTTTCGCACAATTCTTTACGAAGGTCGTACATCCTTCTTGCAAGCCTAAGACCCCGATAATCAGGATGGATAAAAAGTTCTATGCCGTAAAGCACGTCTCCATCCGGTGAATGAGTGCTGAATGTGTAATCTCCGGTGATTTCCCGATAGGTATGGTCATCATCGAATTTAGATGCATCTACGATGATCGCGAGGGCGGTACCTACCACCACTCCATCCACCTCGATACAAATCTGGCCTTCGGGGAAAATATCCAGCAGCTTTTTGATATGAGACTCTTCCCAGTGAGAGCCAACCCAATGGCTATACGCTTCAATCATGGAAACACGAAGCTCCATGTAATCGTCAAGCTTTAAATTTCTGACCTCAATTTTCTGAATGTCCATGTGCTGTATCGTTGAACAACAAAGTTACGATTCACCGATGCGACCACGAGCACTGGTGCACCAAATAAAAAGATAAAATTTAATGAGGTAAAAAGGAGCGTTGGGAAAGCATCAATTGTCGCGCCTTTCGAAATCTTCATTTGAATTCCGGTCGATTTGCCGTGCGACAACATACACCAGTAATCCGACCACAACTATCGCTATCAGTCCCAAAAACAGAAGTAACCCGACAGCCATTTTCAGCGGATTTTAACAGCCGTTCCGTAAACGAGGATCTCAGCCACTCCCTGCATGATCATGCTCGTGGCGATGCGCACATTCACCACTGCGTCGGCACCCATTTTTTCGGCGTCTATATTCAGTCGCTGCAATGCCTGCTCGCGGGCATCAGCCTGCAACTTGGTGTACTCGCTGATCTCGCCGCCGATCAGATTTTTAATCGAGGCAAAAAAATCACGACCCACATTGCGCGCCCGAACCGTGCTGCCACGTGCAACGCCGAGAATTTCAGTAATTTCTTTTCCGGGGATGGTTTCTGTAGTGGTAATAATCATAGCCAAAGATTTGAGTGTGAAGATAGCGGTTTTGCAGTTCAATCAATCACCGTATTCAGTTCCAATCAATTATTTTTAAATTAGCCGCAAACCACCTGGTATGACAGATCGACGTAAGTTCATTAAACTGGCTGCTCTCGGAAGCGGCGGATTGCTCTTTACCAGGTGTATTTCTCCCGACGAACCTTCAATTGCCGCAACAACCTTAGGAACGGAAATGGAAACAGAAGGGCAAATTCCGCTGGTGCTCTCTACCTGGAAACACGGTGTGCCTGCCAACGCCAAAGCCTGGGAAATCCTCAACAACGGAGGAACGGCGCTCGATGCGGTAGAACAGGGTGTGCGCGTGTCGGAAAGCGACTTCAGCAACCGCAGTGTAGGATTGGGCGGATTGCCCGACCGCGACGGTTTCGTGACCCTCGATGCCTGTATTATGGATCACCGCAGTCGGTGCGGATCGGTGGCTTATTTGCAGTACATTGAAAACCCAATCAGCGTGGCACGAAAAATTATGGAAACCACACCCCACGTGATGCTGGCTGGAAAAGGTGCATATGAATTCGCCCTGGCCAATGGTTTTGAGCGAAGTTCGTTGGAAGTTCCCGTTCCGGAAGCCCGGGAGCGGTGGGAAAAGTGGCTGAAAGAAAGCAACTACCAACCGGAAGTAAATATCGAAAATCACGATACAATTGGAATGATTGCGATAGATCGGAACGGCAACCTCAGCGGGGCATGCACCACGAGTGGATTGGCCTGGAAAATGCACGGCCGTGTCGGAGATTCACCGATTATTGGCGCGGGATTATTTGTTGACAACGAAGTGGGTGCCGCCACAGCCACCGGTGTAGGTGAAGCAGTAATCCGCATTGCGGGAAGTCATACCGTGGTGGAAATGATGCGCAACGGCGCCAGTCCGCAGGAGGCATGTGAAGAAGCCGTGAACAGAATTATCCGCAAACACGACAGCGTGGAGAACATGCAGGTGGCCTTTCTGGCGATTGATAAATCCGGACGCACCGGAGCCTACAGCATTTATGATGGGTTTAATTATGCGATCACCCACGAAGGCAAGGACGACCTGGTGGATTCGCGATTTGTCCGGGCGCGGATCGAAGATTAAATATTTCTAAATATTTTCGTTTCTCAGCCTCAGCGCATTAGCTATCACAGATACCGAACTGAAGCTCATGGCGAGTGCGGCAATCATCGGCGACAGTAAAATCCCGAAGAATGGAAACAGAACCCCGGCAGCAATCGGCACACCGAGGGCATTATAAATGAGCGCAAAAAACAGGTTCTGTTTGATGTTGCGCATCGTGGCGTGACTCAAATTTCTCGCTTTTACAATTCCGTTCAAATCGCCTTTTACGAGCGTGATGGTGGCGCTTTCAATGGCGACATCCGTTCCGGTGCCCATGGCAATTCCCACATCACTCTTCGCCAATGCAGGAGCATCGTTGATTCCATCACCGGCCATGGCCACCACCTTGCCTTCATTTTGCAGGCGCTCCACTTCCCGGAGTTTGTCTTCGGGCAACATCGACGCTCTAAAATCGGTGAGATTCAACGCGTCCGCAACGGCTGCTGCAGTTTCTTTGTTATCTCCCGTGAGCATCACCACGTCAATGCCTTTTTCCTGAAGCGCTTTGATGGCCCGAGCACTACTCTCCTTGATTTTATCGCTGATGACTACAAATCCGGCTACTTTATTGTCCAACGCCAGGTAAGAAACCGTTTTGCCCTGTTGCTGATACGTGCGCGTTTCATTCAGCATCACTTCGGAAACCGCTGCTCCGGCATATTCCATCATAGCCAGATTGCCGAGTGCTGCCCTTTTTTGCTGCACCATTCCCTCCACACCTTTTCCGGTGATTGCTCGAAAACTCTCTGATTTTAAACCAATTGTTTTTTGTGTTTTGCCATACTGAACGGTTGCAGCTGCCAGCGGATGCTCGCTATTGCTGTTCAGCGAAACGATGTACTGCAGGACTTCACCTTCGGAAAAATCATCTCCAAAAGCGCCTACTTTTTCTACAGTCGGCTTTCCTTCGGTGAGCGTTCCGGTTTTATCGACGATGAGCGTCGTCACCTTTTCCATTTTCTCGAGGGCTTCGGCATTTTTCACCAGCACTCCGTTCTGAGCGCCCTTGCCCACTCCCACCATCACCGACATTGGCGTGGCGAGTCCCAAAGCACAGGGACAGGCAATGATCAACACCGCAATGGAATTCACCAATGCATAAACGTAAGCCGGTTCAGGTCCCCAAACCGCCCAAACAATAAAAGTGATGACTGAAATGAGCACCACTGCCGGCACGAAATACGCGGAAACTTTATCGGCCAGATTCTGAATCGGCGCGCGACTTCGGCTGGCATCGTTTACCATGTGGATAATCTGCGAAAGCAAGGTATCGCTGCCCACTTTTTCGGCCTTCATTAAAAAGGTCTGATTTCCATTGATGGTTCCGCTTGTTACTTTATCGTCTACACCTTTGGTCACCGGAATGGGTTCACCGGAAATCATCGATTCGTCGATGCTCGTTTCGCCTTCGGTGACCACTCCATCCACAGGAATTTTATCACCCGGCTTAACTTTGAGTATGTCGTTGCGCTCAATTTTATCGATGCTCACCTCCACCTCTTCTCCTCCGACCATTTTGATGGCCTTGTTCGGCGCCAGTTTCAGCAGTTCCTTTACTGCAGAATTGGTTTTGCTATGCGCGCGGGCTTCGAGCAACTGACCCAGCAATACCAGCGTAAGGATAACCGTCGCGGCTTCGAAATAAACGTGCACGGCACCGGTTTCGGCTCGGAACTGATCGGGAAAGAAATCTGGGATCAACATGCCAAAAACGCTGAAAAGCCACGCCATCCCCGCGCCGATTCCGATGAGGGTGAACATATTGAGGTTCCAGGTTTTTATGCTTCTGTAGGCACGCTCAAAGAACATCCAAGTGGCGTAAAACACCACCGGAATCGAGAGGACAAGCTGAATCCAGTTCCATATTTTTTGTTCGAGAAAATTGTACAACGGTGCACCCGGAATCATCTCGCTCATGGCTATGAGAAAAATGGGTAGCGTAAATGCCACAGCGATCCAAAATTTTCTGCGCAGTTTATTGTATGACTTTTCTTCGGCAGAGAGATCGGCCTGAACGGGCACCAGATCCATTCCGCAGATCGGGCAGGAACCAGGTTCGTCTTTAACAACTTCGGGGTGCATGGGGCAAGTCCATTCCTGAGATGAACTGGCGGTAGACAGATTTTGTTCCTCCACCAGATCCATTCCGCACACCGGACAACTGCCGTGCTGATCGTAGGTTTTGTCGCCCTCGCAGTGCATGGGGCAATAAAATACGCCCGTACCTTTTCCTTTCGGTTTTTCCTGTTTTGGCTCGGGATGGTGATGGTGGTGATTGCCGGGAGCATGAATGCTGTACCGGCCGCCGTCTTTTTCCAGCGCTTCCTGGAATGTTTCGATCGGAATATGCGACTCCATTTCGATGGTCGCCTCGGCTTTTTCGAGATTTACATCTGCTTTTGTAACTCCTGCAACGCTCGACAACGTTTCCTCAACGTGGCCGCGACAACCATTGCAAGTCATTCCGTGAATATGATAAGTGTGTTTCATGTTGACTTCTTTTCACGAACAAAGGTGGCAACTATTCTTTCGGCTAAGGTTGTGCTATTCTGGAAATGGTTTGTGAAATTTATAATTCATCCAGCGGGGTGCGCTTATTGGCCTTAAGCTTTTTGAAATGACTCGGTGAAAGACCGGTGACTTTTTTGAACTGATTGCTCAGATAAGCAACACTGGAATAATTGAGTTGAAACGCAATTTCACTCAATGTCAACTCGTCGTACACAAGCAGCTCTTTAACTTTTTCGATTTTCTGAAGGATGTAATATTTTTCGATGGTGATGCCTTCCACATCCGAAAACAGGTTGCTCAACGCGCTGTAATCCTGGTGCAGTTCACCGGTGAGATAAGCCGAAAGTTTGACGTCAATTTTGTTGCTCCTGTTCTGCACAAGGTCGGTGATCAGGTTTTTGATCTTTTCGATGGTGCGCGACTTTTTGTCATCCAGCAAATCAAATCCTAGTGATTGCAGCTCTTTCCGGAGTTCTTCCTTAACCTGGGAAATGTCATTTTCTTCGAGCTCAATTTCACCGAGATCTACCTGAACGGGGTGCAACCCCAAATTTTTAAGGGTGGATTTGACCACCATTTTACAGCGGTTGCAAACCATATCTTTTACATAGATGGTCATCTTTTTCTACCTTATGTTTTCGTGTGAATCACAGGTTTCGGATCAGCCGGATGCCCGACACGAAGAAAATCAATCCGAGCATGCCGTAGACCAGCAGAATTTTCCAATTGTCGGAATCATTTATAAAAAGTACTGCGGCGTAGATTAATCCTGCTATGCCGAGCAGTGTGAGCAAGGATCCGAAGATTGCTTTTAAATTCATTTCAGGAAGATAATAATTTCTGACTCAACGTCAGGTGCCATCTTTTACTTGATTTCGGTGATGCGAATTCCGATACATCATGATTCGATAGCTGCCTTTACTTTGGAAAGAATTTCAAGTACAGCCGGACAAACGGCGGCATTTTTTCGGGTGAGTTGGAGGATTTCCTTCATGTTGCGTCGGTCGGTGTGTGGATATTCGCGACAGGCTTTGGGTCTTACTTCATAAATTCCGCAGTAATTATCAGGGCCGAGAAAAGGGCACGGCACGGTTTGCAGTACATGGTCGCCATCTTCATCAACCCACAGATTTTGATCGATGAAACCAGCGGGTTTGAGGCGGAGGTGTTTCGAAATTCTGTCAATGTCTTTTTGGGTGAAAAGCGGGCCGGTGGTTTTGCAGCAATTGGCGCATTGAAGGCAGTCTGTGCAGGCAAAAACTTCTTCGTGTGCGTTGTGAAAAGCGGCGTCAATCTCTCCGGATTTTTTGGACTGGAGCGCCTTCAGCAGCTTCTTATGATCCTCTTTCTTTCCGGCGGCCTGCTGGCGCAACGTGCTCAAATCCATCTCTTCGGTTTAGTGGATGCAAAGGTCGTAAACATTATTGGCTGTGATCGATTTTGATCAAAACCATTTCTTCCGGCGGAAGTAAATCACCATTCCCAACGCCATGGCGATCATCAGCGCCCAAACCACGAGGTAACCGTGTTGCCACTGCAGTTCGGGCATATTTTCGAAATTCATTCCGTACACTCCGGCGATAAAAGTGAGCGGGATAAAAATGGTTGCGATGATTGTCAACACCTTCATCACATTGTTCATTTTATTGGAAACGCTATTCATGTATAAATCGAGCATTCCGGAAGCCATGTCGCGAAAAACCTCAACAGTTTCAATCACCTGAATGGTATGATCGTACAAGTCGCGGATAAAAACCTGCGTCTCTGCCGAAACCACCGGCTCTTCGAGTTTTTCCAATCTGCTCACCACTTCGCGCAAAGGATACACCGACCGGCGCAGGTATAAAATCTCCCTGCGGATCTGGTGCAACTCATTCAACACTTCCTGCTCGGGATTATCGAGCACGCTCAACTCCATCTCTTCCGCCTTATCGCCCATCAGCTCCAGAATCTGGAAATAATAATCCACC
>CALDPJ010000229.1 GCA_937911795.1 uncultured Flavobacteriales bacterium
GTGATCGCGGGAATCAAAAACATAAAAACCCACGGCGCCAGTGTAAACAGGGGTTCGAGAGAAGCGTATCCCAGATCGACCACATTAAAATTCCCCGGAAAAACCCAGAGAAACAAACCGCTGAGCACCAGGAAAATTGCAATGGCTATGTAGCCAATCAATGAACTTAAAAAACTTTTGATCTCTTTGGCGAGCAATGCCAGCATAGGCAGAAGATTCTTTTGAGGATTGAGAGGGCGTCAAAATTAAGCTTTTTTATCTGCAACACGGGTCAAGAGTCTACCGTGAACCCTGCAAAAATTCAGGATTTTTAACGTTTCTAAGACGTGGTTTCAGAGCGTTCAACCGACCAGGCCTCCGGTCGTGCTTCAAAAAGCGGTTTCGTTTTATTCCACACCAAACGGAACAATTCCGACTGTCGGTAGCGCTCCAGGTCGGCGGGATCGTTCCAGTAACTGTACGTGAAAAAGATGTTGGGATTATCGACATCGCGCAGCAGCTCCAGGTGATGACAACCTTCGAAATGGCGAATCTCCATCTTGTGTTGCCGGAAATTGGTAAGAAAAGTATCTACCAATTCGGCCTTGAAAGTCATTTTAACGATTCTTATGATCATCCGAATTCAATTCTAACCGACTGATTAATTTTCAAACCAAGCAAAGTGGCTGCTCCTCCTCCTGAGCCGTGTGCTCCGCGGTTGATGGCAATTTCAAGATAGCCGCCAGACCCGAACAACGCGAGCCGCTCGCCTTCTGCCACATTGTTGTAGGCATCGCTGATTTCGCGGATAATGGAATTGCTGCCGCCATACACCACCCGAAAACTTCTTCCCTTGGCGCTTTCACGAAACAGATTTCGGGTAATATTGGTAATCGCGTTTCCGTAGCTGTCGATGTAAATGATGCTTCCTTTGATTGCATTGGGCTCCACCACCGGCCGGAACATACTGCGCTGTTTAAGTTCGCCTCTGGCCTTACCGATAATTTCGGGTGTTCCGCCCCGCAATAAATGACACGCAGCGGGTACAAACACATCCTTTGTCGGAAAAGTCAGATCGTCTACCGCCTGACTGAGACTAAGTTCAAAAACCTGATCGGGTTCGCCGTCAATCAGCAATGAAAAAATTCCGTTGTCGGCGCCAATGAAATAATGCCCTTTGTGACCCACCAGCACGTGCATCACTCCTTCGTGTAAATCCAGCTCCGGATTGACCCCGATGATGTGCACACTTCCCTGCGGAAAATGCGGATAGGCGTTGCGGATCACAAACGATGCCCGCGCTATGTCAAAGGGCGGAATGTCGTGTGAAATATCCACGATGGTGGCTTCGGGCAACTGGCTGTATATCGCACCCTTCAATGCTCCCACATAATAATCGCGCAGGCCCATATCCGATGTTAAAGTGATGACTGACATCTGCGAAAAATCGCTTTATATTGCGCCGCTTGTGGCAGGTTTTTACTTAACTTTGTTTGGTCAAAATTAGTTATTCTAACCGAAGGAAATCTTTCTTCAGCATTTCAACCACAGCCTTTGTCAGAACGAAAATTTATTCTGGATGCCACCGACCCGATTGCCCTGCTGGGCATGAACAACCGGAACCTGAGAATCATTAAATCCTACTTTCCAAAACTCAAAATTATTGCCCGCGGCCGCGAAATAACGTCTGTTGGCGCAGGTGAAGAACTGGATCGGTTTGAGGAAAAACTACAGTTGTGCGTTGATTATCTGAACGAATATAATCAGCTAAGCCCCACCAACATCGATAAAATTATGTCGGACGAAGGCAATGGTTTGCTCGAAGATAAAGACGGCAACGAGATACTGGTGCACGGGCACAGCGGTATTCGTGTAAAAGCCCGAACGCCCAACCAGCGAAGGATGGTTACCGCAACCGAGGAAAACGATATGGTTTTTGCCATCGGACCGGCGGGTTCGGGTAAAACATACACGGCCGTAGCACTCGCCGTGCGCGCAATGAAAAACCGCGAAGTAAAACGCATTATTCTGACGCGTCCGGCCGTAGAAGCCGGAGAAAACCTGGGTTTCTTACCCGGTGATCTGCGTGAAAAGCTGGATCCGTATCTGCAGCCGCTGTACGACGCGCTGCGCGACATGATTCCGCCAGAGAAGCTCAACGACCATTTCGAAAAAGGGCTGATTCAGATTGCTCCGCTGGCATTTATGCGCGGCCGCACGCTCGATCATGCATTTGTAATTCTCGACGAAGCACAAAACGCCACCGAAAACCAGTTGAAAATGTTTCTCACCAGGATGGGGCGCTCGGCAAAGTTTGTCATCACCGGTGATATTACACAGGTCGATTTACCCCCGAAACAAAAATCGGGATTGACGAAAGCCATGACGGTGCTCGACAACAAAGAAGGGATTTCGATTGTGATGCTCGATAAAAACGATGTGATCCGTCACCGGCTGGTAAACGTGGTAATCAAAGCATTTGAATAATTTACTTTCTTCTGAAATCTATGACGGCACTGACACAAACTGCATTTAATTTCGAAGGTCAGACAGGTGTGTACCATGGAAAAGTACGCGATGTGTATTTCCTGGAAAATGACACGATGGTGATGATTGCCACCGATCGCATCTCGGCTTTTGACGTTATACTTCCGAAAGGAATTCCGTACAAAGGCCAAATTCTTAACCAATTGGCCTGGCATTTCCTAAAGGCTACCGAAGACATTCTACCGAACTGGACCATGGCTTCTCCGCACCCCAATGTTACAATCGGCAGAAAATGTACGCCGTACAAAGTGGAAATGGTGATTCGGGGATACCTCACCGGTCATGCCTGGAGACAGTACAAAGCGGGGCACAGAACGTTGTGTGGTGTTCGGTTACCAGAGGGGATGAAAGAAAATGATCGATTTCCGGAGCCGATCATCACCCCAAGTACCAAAGCTGATGAGGGCCACGACGAAGATATCAGCCGCGAAGAGATTATTGAGCAGGGAATTGTATCACAAAAAGAATACGAACAACTCGAGCAGTACACCCGGAAGTTGTTTGAGCGCGGATCGGAAATGGCCGCTGAAAAAGGTCTGATACTGGTGGATACCAAATATGAATTCGGCAATTACGCCGGAGACATCATCCTGATCGACGAAATCCACACGCCCGATTCATCGCGGTATTTCTACGCAGATGGTTACGAAGATCGTCAGAAACGTGGTGAAGCTCAAAAGCAACTCAGCAAAGAGTTTGTGCGACAATGGCTCATTGAAAATGGATTCCAGGGAAAGGACGGACAGCAGATTCCGGAGATGAGCGAAGATTTTGTTCAGTCTGTCAGTGAGCGCTACCGCGAATTGTTCGAAAAAATCAGCGGAAAAAAATTCGAACCGGCAGACTATTCAGAAATGGAGGCTGATATTGAATCCGCAGTAAGTAACGCCCTGGCTGCGGTCCGGTAAATTACTATTCCTCTTTCTTTTGAGCACGCAAACGGCTGATCTGATGGTCGTGGTGCACAATATGGTTAATCAGAAAATCAAGAGTTTGGTAAATATTTAGACGTCCAGTAAACGGATGTTTGAAAATCTCTCGCTCATAGTATCCGGGATTGAGCTGGCCGAGGAACTCCTGATAATCTTCCCGCAGCCGATCCCAGTAAGCCAGCATATTTTCGAAGGATTGCGTGCCGGTTGGTTCAGGCAAAACTTCCGGAGCTTTCCATTTCCGATCTGATTTCAGGGCTTCAATGAGTTGGTCGCTGTTGGAGGCATTTTCCACTCCGGCTACGGGAATATCATTGAACGGAGCCATCGTTTTTCGCTTCAGGTATTCGAGCGTTCCTTTCTCGGAAGTAATTACGTGTTCCATTACCTGCAGCATGTTCCACCCTTCACCGGGTGCTTTTGATCGCTCTTCCCGTGAACAGTTTTCCAATTGTGCAACAAAGGCGTCTTTCGCATCGCTGAGGCGGGACATATACGGTGTCAGATCAGTAGTCATCGGTAAAATTTGTGTGAATATAATTGATATCGGCTAAACTGCTGCTCTTTCTGTTTGAGTTAAATGATCTCCAATATAAAAAAAAGGCTGCTTCATACAGGAAACAGCCTTTCAGGATGTATTGAACAGTTGGATAATTTACCTCCCAAAAATCACAAGACTGAATTCCTTGTCGGTCAACGTGCCGGCTGAATTATAGGTCCGGACTGTTACCTGGCTCGGAGCAGCGCTGGAAGTCACGACACAAAAACCAGGAGCAAGATCATTTCTGATCTGACAAACACATGCCGGATTGGTGGCCGGTGAAAATAGTCCCGGAGGAAGGTTTACAACACGGACACCTGTGCCCGAAACACTTGTGCCGGCTACATTATAGGCATCAAAAGTGAGGTTTGGAGTTCCAACAATCGGAAAATTCACCCAGGCTTTGGCAATGGCATCTTCATCCGGAGCCTCTGCCCCGGGGAGTTCCACAGAATTTCCATCACTGATGCTAAGCGTGTTGCCACTGATCGATAAATTTTGAAGCTCGTTGGAAGGATCAGCATCGGCATCATCCACCTCTTGGGCAGTACGCGCGTGCATGGCATAAGGTACACTCACCAATTCCGAGGTACCTAAATTTTCGAAGGATGATCCTCCATCCGGATCGATTTCTACCTGCAGATAGTAAGTATCCTCTCCCCAGGAAACAGAACTGAAACTGTCGGAACTGTCGCCTTCTCCAATTCGGAAATTCACGAGTCCATTGCTATTGGTTTCGACGTTATGCGTTTCCTGATATACGATAGAACCATTGTCGGCTCCTTCGCGAACCGACATCCGGAAAGAAACTTCCTGATCTGTTAACGGAGCTCCTGCATTGTTTCTGACGACAGTTTGATAATTAAAGCTATCGGGTTGTGCTGTTCCGAACTGAACTACGACGAACAGCAATACGGCAATTGAGAATAGAGTTTTCATATTGGGATGTATTAAAATGGTTAATCGATTTTTTGGAAATGAATTGTTTGCGGCTCACCTTGATCCTCCGATTGAATTCTGAGCAGATAGGAGCCATTGCTTAAATCAGAGACATCCAGAACCGCGAGATTCCCGAACCCGGACTTCTGATGAAGCAGCATCCGTCCGCGTACATCGTATATTTCGATGTGAACATCACCGGATATACTTCCGGAGAGGTACAGCTCGGACTTGCACGGGTTGGGATACAATGTGAAACCGGGATCTGGATTTTGTTCATCTACTCCACCAGTAGAAACATCATCTACCTGCTGAAAACCCTGTGTCAGCAGGACCGAACCGGTGAGTGTTTCCGTTGTGATTTCTCCGATACTATAGGACAAAAGAATTTCGGAATTCTGATATACCGATCCGTCGGCACTGATCAATTCCTGCGCGTCAGAACCATGAGATACCAGAAGCAAAACAATAAGCGTAAAGATGTTTTTCATGGCGATTGGATTTTTGGTTTAGTCAAAGATCATCCAACCGAAACGCCCACAGCTACGGGTTAATGCCCCATTGAAAACATCAGGGAAAATACTTAGTGGGTGAATATTATTCGAGCAATCCTTGATTTATAGCTTCTTTCACAAGTCCTGCTGTATTGCGCACGCCCATTTTCTGCAGTAAATTCAGTCGATGCGTTTCTACGGTTTTGGGAGACAAAAACAGTTTTTCTGCAATTTCCTGAGTGGTCATTTCTTCCATAACCAGCGTTAGCACTTCCTTTTCACGTCGGGTGAGCGTAGGACGGAAAGTGGTTTTCGGTGCACTGACTCCAATGGAATCCTGCAGAAGAGCGTCTTTAATATCTGTTTGTAAATAGCGCTCACCGCGAAATACGATTTGAATGGCTTGCTCCAGCTCCTCGACCGACGTGTTCTTCAGTAAAAAACCGTGAGCTCCGTTGCGCATCATATTCCTCACGAGTATGTTTTGACTGTAGGTGGTCAATGCCAGCACCTTCAGTTGAGGATACACGGACGTAATTTCTTTACAAAACTGGATTCCGTCGCCGTCGGGCAGGTTAATATCGAGCAGCAAAACATCAGCAACACTGTTCTCCAGACCTCTGCGCGTTTCTCCGAGGGTCATAAAGCTATCGACGAGCCGAACGTCTTCAATACGACCAATGAGATCTTTTATGCCATTGATGATCAACAGGTGATCATCGGTAATTGCCACATTTATCATATTTCCAATGGTATTTCATTAAGACTAAGAGTAATGTAGACGGACGTTCCTTGTTCGGGTGCCGAATCGATGTTGAGTTCACCACCAAGATATTCTATACGCGAAACCAGATTGCTCATACCGATTCCGGCGTGATCCTCCACGGTTATGGAAAGCTGATCCTGATGCCGGTTGATTTGGACGAGCACTTCGGTAGCTTTGCTGTGCTTAACGATATTGTTCAGCAGTTCCTGAATGATTCTGTACAACACCAGTTCAGTGGCTGGTGAAAGTCGTTCTTCAAGCCCGTAGTGGGTAAACTGAATCTGTCGCTCTCCGGCTATATTGAGGTGGGTGATAAATTCAGAAAGCGCTTCGGTCAATCCATATTTCATCAATAGCTCGGGCATCATGTTATGTGCTATACGACGTACTTCCTTACTCGCATCATCGAGCGATTTCAAGGCTTCATTAAATTTCCGGTTTTGCCGAAAAACTTCGGATTCGTGTTGCAACGAGTTGAACTGTATTTTGATGGCGGCGAGCAAACTACTGAGGCCATCGTGCAGATCGCGGGCAATTCTGCTGCGTTCCTTTTCCTCACCCTGCATTACGCTTTTCAACGCTACCAGTTCTTTTTCGCGTTGTAATCCGGCCAATTGATGTGCATTTCGTTTCCGGCGTTCGTTGAATACTATCAGCGACAGAATCAGGATGATCAGCAATCCGCCCGCTCCGATGATGGTCATTTGGATCAATAGAGTTTGCCGCTGTACCTTTGCATTGGCCGATGCGATTTCAAGTTCGTTTTCTGCCAGCAATTGGTCTTTTCGTGCAGATTCATACCGGGCTTCAAGATCGGCCGCAATATGTAGTTTTTCTTTATTCAGCACTGTATCGCGCAGTTCCGCGTATTTTTTCAGATGCTCAAAAGCAAGATCGTAAGCTCCCACCTGCTGATAAAGGCCTGCTAGCTGATGATGCGCCCGGGTTTGTGCTTCGTGTGCACCGATGGACGCGCTCAAATCCAATCCGGCATTGATCATTTCTTCACCACGCTGCCGCTGTCCCAACCGAAACCAGACAGCACCGATTGCCACCATCGTTTCGGACAATTCGAGTTTTTGATCCAGTTCCCTTCTCAACACGAGCGCTTCCTGAAAATAAGTCGCAGCGCTGTCTAACGCGCCGAGGGCTTCCATCACCGACCCCAGACGGTGCAGGTTGTAAGCGATTCCCCACTCATCCGGTACTTTCCGATCGATTTCCAGAGCCTGGTAAAAATACTTTCTAGCCAGATGTGGTTTATGCATATCCATATAGGCGCCGCCGATATTGCTAAGCACGTTGGCCACATTCCAGGGATCGCCATGCTTTTGTAGAATTTCAAGCGCCCGGTCATATTTTTTCAGGGCATCTTCGAATTTTCCCATTTTCCGGTTGACCGAACCAATGCTATTGAGCGTGTTGCCAACGCCTGCCGTGTCGCCCAAAGCCTCATCGATGGCCATTTGGCGGTAATAATAGCTCAGACTTTTTTCGTAGTTGCCGAGCATACTATACACGACGCCGAGATTGAAAAGTGCACCCGAAGCTCCGTTGGTAATCTCGTGCTCTTCGTAAAATTGTAAGGCTTTTTCCAGATTCTGTATCGCACCGGGATAATTCCCGAGAAACCGATCGATGAGACCAGCGTAGTGATAGGTGCGCGCTTCAGCATGTTGATCACCGGATTGAATCGCCAGCTTCCGCGACTCTTCGTTGAATTTTGCCGCCTGGTGTGAATCATTGCTGATATGAATCCATGTGAGCTTGTTCAACCAATAAATCCGGGCGCTGTCGGTTTCGGAAATGGCCAACTGATTTTTCAAACTGTCTACCAGTTCTTCATCCTGAGAAAATATCGTAACCGGCAAAGCAATCATAAGCAAGGTTAATGCGAACGAAAAAAGCCGAAACAGCCGGACCAGCAAATAATTTTCTAAATGATTCATTCCAAGTTGAAAGCTACAAATTTCCAATAACGTTAATTCTTATAATTATCCCCGGAACAATTTCTGAAATAATGCATCCTCACTTGTAGTCATATTCCCTTATTTAATGCAGGAAGGGTTTTCCCTGAATTTGGTATTGGAACTTGTAACGGCGTTCTCAGGTACCAAAGGAGAATTCGCTATGTTCTTAATCACCTTAGGTTTTTCTCCGGCTTGTGCTTGTAACTCCAGCGTGATGCCGGGAGCAGGTTCTTCACCTTCTTCCATATAATTCAGGTCGCGTAGGTATTTTAGTTGTATACCTTCCTGTTGTGCTATCTCAATCATAGTTTCGCCATACTTCACAAGGTGCATAGGCCTTATGCCCCAAAAGTGTTTACGCTCCAGGTACAGTGGCATATCAGCCGGTAAAGGTTTTTCTTCCAGGTCGTTTATCTCCAGGAATTTCTCATAGCGGATATTATTACGTACAGCATATTGCAGTGGCATATCTCCCTTCTTGTCATATACGGCCTTCAGGTTATTTATTTTCACCACCGTGCCGGCATCTGTGGTTACAGCTTGCTCAGCCTCTTTTTCGTTACTTGTACTCCTGGTAATGGTTTGCCTTTCCCGTGGTTTTGTATCAATATATTTTGACGTCCGCTCGGGTTGAGGGCTGCCATATGTACCGGGCGATGCTGCAGGAGTGGAAGCGGCGCGGCGTGCTGATCACGGCCGCATCCGACAGCGGATTGGCTCCGACCAGACGGAATGGCGACTCGATGCGATCCTCGGACTGGAAGACGCCCCCGACGTTGAAGCTCAGCACGCCCTGCGCGCCCGGCGTCTCGGCGAACACGATGCCGAACTGCAGTTCCGGGTTCAGGGTGGCCAGGTACTGGGTGTCCGGCAGGCGCTCGACGCCGTCGCCGCCCAAACCGGTCTCGGTAAAGCCATCCCCGTGCAGGGCGGTGACCGAGGCGTTCACGGCTGGCCGCACGAAAAAGGCCCCCTGCCGCACCAGATGGGCGACGTGACCGGACAGCTGGCCGTAGCGGCTCTCCGGCGACGACGCGCCGGTCGCCGGGCCGAAGATGTTCATGTTGCGGTGGGTTTCCATCCACTGCCAGCCGCCCGAGACGGCGACGCCCGCCTCGAAGAAGCCGAGGCTGCCTTCGCACAGGCAGCGGAGCAGCAGCATGGGCGGCAGCATGTTGCGTCGCGCGAGGCTCGCGGCGAGGGTGCAGGCCTCCTCCGGCGGATGGGCGGCGATCATGCCCGACAAGGCGCGGTC
>CALDPJ010000230.1 GCA_937911795.1 uncultured Flavobacteriales bacterium
AGGATGAAAACAACAGAATTACGATCGACGGATTTTATGACGACGTGCAGGAAGTTGGAGCAGAGGAACGCGCAGCAATGAATAAAGCACCCTTTGATCTGGAAGTGTACAAAACCGATTTGGGCATCGGAGCGGAACACGGCGAACGTGATTTTACGACACTCGAGCGCACTTCCATCCGGCCCTCGCTCGACGTTAACGGCATCTGGGGTGGATACATTGCCGACGGGGCCAAAACCGTTCTTCCGTCAAAAGCCAATGCAAAAATTTCCATGCGCCTGGTGCCGAATCAGGATCCGGATAAGATTTCAAAATTGTTTACCAAACACATCGAATCCATTACTCCGGACTGTGTAATGGTGAAAGTCAGTTACCATCACGGTGCCGATCCTGCTGTAACCTCGCTCACTTCACCGGGTTTTCAGGCGGCTTCAAAAGCCATGGAAGACACCTTCGGAAAAACACCCATTCCTGTGCGTGGCGGAGGAAGCATACCAATTGTGGCATTGTTCAAAAACACGCTCGGGCTGGACACCATTCTCATGGGTTTTGGTTTGGATTCCAACCACATCCATTCTCCGAATGAAAATTTTGGTCTGTTCAACTTCTACAAAGGAATCGAGACCATTCCGCGTTTTTACCGGTACTTTGCCGAAATGATGCAAAAGTAATGAGCGTTCTCCGTTTCCTATTGTTGCTGGCAACTGTATTGTTGCAGAGCTGTCAGTACGATGATGTTGCTATAGCCGATATCCGCAATTTCGAAATTGAGAGAATGGAGGAAAACCGGATCTTTTTTTCCTTCGATGCCAAAATTATCAATCCCAATTCCTACAGCCTGAAAGTTTCGGCTACCGACCTGATGTTCGAAATTAACGGAGTGAATATGGGACTCCTTCACTTGTCTGAAGCGGTAAAAATTCCGGCCGGCAATGACGATTATATTCCGGTTCGCTCATCGGTCAGTACAAAAGATGCTGCGCAAAATGTCCTGTCAATTGTGCTGGGCTCGGTGTTCAGCAGAGCAGTGGATATCCGTTTACAGGGAGAAATTAAAGGTGGCGTTCTGTTTTTTCCGAGAAAAATTCCGATCGATCATTCCGAAAGGATTGAATGGAATGGATCGATGAATCGGTGATCTTTTCCGAACCTGTATCTTTGAGTAAAACCACGGTGTTGCATCATTTTAAAAATACAGCAGTATATTTTTTGTTGCTGATTTTATGCGCGTGCACACCCGCAACCGAGCAGAAAATGGCTTCGTCCAAAACTTCCAACCGGCTTATCAACGAGTCGAGCCCGTATCTTCAGCAACACGCCCACAATCCTGTAGATTGGTACCCCTGGGGAGAAGAAGCCTTTGAAAAAGCCCGCACAGAGAATAAACTGGTGCTGGTGAGCATCGGTTATTCGGCATGTCACTGGTGCCATGTAATGGAACGGGAGTCGTTTGAAAGCGATTCTGTTGCAGCCGTGATGAATGCGCATTTTGTGTGCATCAAGGTGGATCGTGAAGAACGGCCGGATGTGGACCAGATCTACATGAACGCCGTGCAACTGATGACCGGAAGCGGTGGATGGCCATTGAACTGTTTCACTTTACCCGATGGCCGACCGGTATACGGAGGCACCTATTTTCCGGCGGATCAATGGGTGAAAATCCTGCACACACTTCACGAAAGCTGGCAGCAGGAGCCAGAAAAATTCGACGCGTACGCCGAGCGGCTTACGCAGGGTGTCCGCGAAAGTGAACTTGTGCAGATCAACAACAGCGAAGATGCTTTTTCGGCTGATTCCCTTTCGGAAATGGTAGCCAAATGGAAACCAGAATTTGACCGACATTTCGGCGGACCCGATCGCGCACCGAAATTCCCGTTGCCGAACAATTTTGAATTTCTGATGCACTACGCGCACATCACCGGCGACGAGGCTGTAGAGAATCATGTGTTGCTAACCCTCGAACAAATGGCCACCGGCGGAATTTACGATCAGATCGGTGGAGGTTTTGCGCGCTATTCGGTAGACTCGTTCTGGAACGTTCCGCACTTCGAAAAAATGCTGTACGACAATGCGCAGTTGCTGTCGCTGTACAGCAAGGCTTATCAGTACAACGCCGACCCGATATATCAGCGGATTGTAGAACAAACCTGCGAGTGGATCGACCGTGAAATGACCGCTGAAAATGGTGCCTTTTACAGTGCGCTCGATGCCGACAGCGAAGGTGAAGAAGGCAAATTTTATGTCTGGACCAGCGAAGAACTGAAATTGCTTTTTCCGGATGATTTTGATTTCGTGATGGATCTCTACAATCATCAGGATGTGGGTATGTGGGAAGACGGAAATATCATTTTAATGCGACGTATTTCAGACGCAGAACTGATGGAACAGTATCAATTGACGGATGATGAATTGATGCAAAAAACAGAAGAAGTGAACCGTCGATTGATGTCGCAACGCGCCAAACGGGTCCGTCCGGGGCTGGATGATAAAACCCTTACATCCTGGAACGCCCTTACCATTTCGGGACTTTGTCATGCGCATCACGCCTTTGGTAATCAGAAATACCTGGAGATGGCGATTCGCAACGGACAATTCATTTTGGAAGAACAACGCCGCGAAGATGGTGGGCTGTATCATAGCTATAAGAAAGGTCGTTCTTCGATCAACGGATATCTCGAGGATTACGCTTTCACGATTGAAGCTTTCATCGATTTATACGAAACCACATTTGATGAATCCTGGCTTTCGAATGCCGAAGCGCTGACAGAATATACGATTGCCCATTTCGCGGATGACACCACGGGAATGTTTTACTTTACTTCTGATCTGGATCCTCCGCTGATTGCACGCAAAACGGAGATTAATGACAACGTTATTCCGGCTTCCAATTCGGCCATGGCAAAGGCGTTGTTTAAACTCGGCCATTTGCTCGGAAAAAAGGAATACCTCGACCGCTCACGACAAATGCTGCGCAACGTTGCTCCGATGATGACCGGATACGGATCGGGTTTTTCGAACTGGGCGCAACTGATGTTGTACCATGTGCATCCGTTTTATGAAGTGGTCATCACCGGTGAGAATGCCGGAGATTTTGGGCTGAAAATGCGCGCAGCATACGGTCCGGATAGAATGGTTCTGGGAGCAACACAAAACAATACAATTCCTTTATTCGAAAATCGTTTTTTTGACGGACAAACCACCATCTTTGTCTGCGTCAACCAGGCTTGCCAAATGCCGGTGAATACGGTTGATGATGCTTTGAAACAAATGAAACGATAGTTAATGTGAGGTTACTTCCGGTATGTTTAATGTTCGTGTTGATCGCTTTTTCAGCACCCGCACAGATTATAGATAATTCAACAGGCATTACGTTGCTCGACGAACCGGAGTTCAATCCGGTTTTTATTCGTGCGAATAACATTGCCAGCATCTCAGGAGAGATTTCGGTAAAACGGGAATCGGATATTATCCGCTCGGCGAAAGAAACCGTGAAATATCATTTTGACCGCGTCGGGCGGTTGGTTCAGATCGACAACATCCGAAAGGTGAACGGGGGCACCGACATTGTTTCCACCATTTACCGCTACGATTCTGATGGGACATTGATCGATAAAATCATTTCTGACATTACCGGTGCTACCTCCTACAGCTACCGATACGATGATCAAAAAAGAATCATCAGCGAAACCTGTTCTCGAATGGAATCTCCACGCGATACATTGAATCCTGCCGGACCAAAACGAACCGAAATTTATACCGAATCATTCCGCTATACCAGCCTCGACAATGGTGTGAAAAAAGTCACCTACAACAGCTATGACCGGCCATATCTTGAGGAGTTCAGCTACTTTGATGAACATGGTTACCTGACGGGACAGAGCCAGCGATACATCATGAACAACAAGCGCAGCAAAACCACTTATGCGTACAACGAACGCGGAATGCTGGAACAAAAAGAGCTCATCACCGACCTTTCAAAAGCGGATACTACCCGGCTGGATTACGAATACGACACAGCCGGAAACCTACTTTCTGCACAGGAATTCCGGAATTCAGTGCTCAACCGTAGAATCGAATTCCTTTACAAGCCAGAAACCTGGATGCTCGACGCGCGACTTACAAAAGTGGAAGAGACAGAGATGATCCGGATCATCCGGTACAAAACCATTTTCCGCGATTAAATAATCGAGGGCTGCGTTAATTACCTTAATTTCGTAGTACGCGCACAGGAACATGAACATTCCCGATTCTGAATTACCCAGACTGGTTGTTGTAGGCGGCGGGTTCGGTGGTTTGCAACTCATCCGGAACATTCCGCCCGGTGTTTTTCAGATCGTGCTGATCGATAAACACAATTACCACACTTTTCAGCCTTTATTATATCAGGTAGCAACGGCCGGTCTCGAACCCGATTCAGTTGCTTATCCATTGCGCAAGATTTTTCAATCGCGCCCGGATTTCTATTTCCGGCTTTGTGTGGTCGACTCTGTGGACCTCGACGAAAACTTAATTCAGACGGAAATCGGAACGCTTCAGTTCGATTATCTTGTACTGGCCACCGGATCTACTACCAACTTTTTCAATAATCCGGCATTTGAAAGTCTTTCGATGGGCATGAAAAATATTCCCGAAGCGCTGAACATCCGGTCATTGTTGCTGCAGAATTTCGAAAAAGCTTTGTTGACAACGGATCTCAAAGAGCGGGAGGGATTGATGAACGTTGTAATCGTCGGTGCAGGTCCGACCGGGGTGGAGCTGGCCGGAGCACTTGCGGAATTGCGCAAGCACGTACTGCCATCGGATTACCCTGATCTGGATTTCCGGCGAATGACGATTAATCTGGTAGAAGCCGATGAACGGGTATTGCCCGCTATGAGCCCCGAAGCCTCGAAGAAAGCAAAGAAATACCTCGAAAATCTGGGGGTGAAAATCTGGCTTAAGACGAAAGTGAAAGATTACGACGGAAAAGTGATCACCACCGACCGCAAGCCGATGAATACCGAAACTTTCATTTGGGCAGCCGGAGTACAGGGAGCTCCGTTGAATGGGTTTGAGGCGGAACAACTCACCAAAGGACAACGCATCCACGTAGATGAATTTCATCAGATAGCCGGTGCGGAACGTGTATTTGCTATTGGTGACGTAGCCTCCATGCAATCGGAACAGCTTCCCAAAGGCCACCCCATGCTTGCACAGGTTGCCATCCAAAGCGGAAGAAATCTGGCCCGCAACCTCGTGCGATTTCACAAGGGCAAGGAACCGAAACCCTTTACCTTTAAAAATAAAGGAACCATGGCCACCATTGGCCGAAGTCTCGCAGTCGCTGATTTACCGGCATGGAATACACAGGGAACATTTGCCTGGTTTATCTGGATGTTTGTGCATCTGATGGCATTGGTTGGTTTCCGCAATAAAATGGTCGTGTTTTTCAACTGGGCATATAATTTCTTCAACTACAACCGCGATATCCGACTCATCATCCGGCCTTTTTCACGCGAAACCAAGTCGGTTATTCCCGACGCAGAGCTGGATGATTAACTGTTGATTATCAGTTCAGTTACTCTGAACACAATGTTCGAATAGTAGCCTTAGACATGTATAAAATTGCGGAATTTTAATCTGCAAAGTTACCGTTCATCCTTTACCTTGCACTTGCATTCCGGTTACAATACGCGTTTTGAGTAAGTACCGCAGTGTATTGTTGCAGCTGATGGTAAATAAAAAGATGAACGATGAAAAAGGCCACATTTACTTTCTGCCTCATATTTCTGGGGATTCAGGTTTTCTGTTCGACGGGACGTTCAGAGCTAAAGAAACAAGACACTCCGGGTTGGATTCCGAATCTGGGTCAGATTCATAATCAGCAGTACCGGCCCAACTCACAGGTTACGCACCTTTGGTCTTCCGGAAAAGGATTGAACGTTCAGCTTCGCGCAAACGGCCTGAGTTATGACACCTACGCGCCGTCGCCAACAACCTTTTCGTTTCACCGGCTCGACATGACCTTTGTCGGATCCAATCCAAATGCCGAAGCAATACACGACGAAGCTTTTGGCGAAATCATCAACGTGTATAATCCGCTCGTGAAAAACGGGATTACAACTCAGCAGTACCGGAAAGTGGTGCTCGGCGA
>CALDPJ010000231.1 GCA_937911795.1 uncultured Flavobacteriales bacterium
GATTCTACCAGACATTATGCCGACTACAGTACAAATCTCATTTCCCAACACCCACGATTTGTACCCGGCACACCTGAATTTGAACAGAAATTCAAAGAAGTCACCGGCAAAAACTTTAGTGAAGGTGGATCGAGATTTTACGATAAATCTGCCCTTTACCACGTACATGGTGAGTATAAATTTCAGCCCTTCTGGGGAGATATCATCGTCGGAGCCAATGCGCGCTTATACACCCCCAACACCCGGGGCACAATTTTCAGCGATACGTTACAATATGAGCGCGAATTTATCGACGGAGAATGGGTGAAAACCGATTCGTCCTACCGAAAAATCACGAATGCCGAATTCGGGGTTTATGCCGGTTATGAATTGAAATTTCTGAAGGACAAATTCAAAGCCAACCTGAGTATCCGGATGGATAAGAACGAAAATTTTGACTATCTCTTTTCACCGGCTACATCACTGGTTTACTCGCCAGGAGTTAACCATACCTTTCGCTTTTCCTTTTCGGGTGCGATCCGCAATCCAACGCTGGCCGACCAATATTTATATTACGACGTAGGACGAGCTATTCTTCTCGGAAACCTGGATGGATACGAGGATCTCGTAACGCTGGAGTCCTTCCGAGACTACCTGAACACTCCACAGCTCAGTGAAGGAATAGAAAAACTCGAATATTTCGATGTAGCGCCTGTGAAACCCGAGCAGGTAAAAACTTTCGAAATAGGCTATCGCACTACCCTCTTCGACCACATTTATGCTGACTTAGGATATTACTACAGTATTTACACCGACTTTTTGGGGTATGTTTTGGGAGTAGATTTGTCTTTTGATCCGAACAGCGGATTTCCGAATAGTTTTCAGCCTTACCGGATTGCAACCAATTCAAAAGATATTGTTACAACACAAGGATTTACAGGAGGGATAAATTACTACTTCAGCAATTACACCCTCTCCGGAAATTATTCGTGGAACAGATTGGATAAGCATGGCTCAGATGACCCGATCATTCCTGCCTTTAATACTCCTGAACATAAATTTAACCTCGGCTTAAGTGGCAGGGATATTTCTTTATTAACCCTTCACCACTGGGGATTTTCGGTTAATTATAAATGGATTGATGGATTCGTATTTGAAGGTTCTCCTCAGTTCACCGGAAGCATTAACAGTTATGATATGTTCGACGCTGCTATCAGTCTTAAAATACCCCGGTGGTATTCTACATTTAAATTGGGCGGTTCTAACCTCTTCGGATTAATGCCGCTGTTTGACGGCCAGGGCAATGGCGCACGCAGAATGTTCGACAATCAGGTTTTACAGGTTTATGGAGGGCCGTATGTGGGACGCCTTGTTTATTTTTCTATACTCTTCGAATTCGACAAGAAATAATGACTAAATTCAACACCAATAAACTTTTATAACTTTCAAAAAGCGATAATTATGAAAAAACTACTACAATTACCCATTTTTATAGTGGCTGTTACAATGGGGCTGAGTGCGCAGGCTCAGCGTTACCTGACCGAAGTTTTTACGTCGGGGCAAATCGAAACCATAGCCGACGAAACCTACGCAACCAACATCAATTGGTTGATTTCGGATTTTTCCGACCAGGGCGTTGTAACTTCAGAAATGACTGAAATCCACACCGCCAATATGACCGGAAACCCTATTCCTGCTCAATATTTCGATCCATCTTCAGAAACGGCTGTTAAAGTAACGAACCTGACTATGGACATTCGTAAACCCATGGACAGCGAAGACAATGTAGATGCACGACCTGCAATAATTTTCGTCCACACAGGAAACTTTCTCCCCCCTCTGGTGAATGAAGGTATCACGGGATCCAAACGAGACAGTTCGGCCGTAAACCTCGCCAAACAATGGGCAAAACGTGGCTTCGTTGCGGTAAATGCTTCCTACCGGGTCGGATGGAACCCTGTTTCACCGGATGCAGATGTTCGTCGCGGCACGCTCCTTAACGCTGTGTACAGAGCCATTCACGATATTAAAATGGCTGTACGCTATTTGAAAACCAATGCCGAAGAGCTTGGAATTGATCAAATTATCCTGTATGGTCAGGGTTCCGGAGGATATATTGTTCAGGCATATATTACTTTAGATGACATCGCTGAATTGTTCCTCCCTAAATTTATTGATAGCAACACGGGTACGTCATACGTAAATACAACACTCGTAGGAAACATAGACGGATATAGCGGTGCCCTCAACCTTTATCTTGATGAAGGTGTTCCGGCTGATGTTGCGTTTGCTGTGAATGCCGGTGGGGCTATGGGCGATGAGAGTTGGCTCGAGGGCGGAGAAGTTCCCCAGGTAGCTTTTCACGTAGTTCAAGATCCCTTTGCTCCGTTTGACCAAGGAACAGTAATCGTCCCTACCACCAACGAAGACGTGGTAGACGTTCATGGATCCAACTTCGTAATTCAGAAAGCGGTTGATTTAGGAAACAACGACGCATTCGTAGATTTTCCTTCTGATCCATATACAGACCGGGCAAGATCACTCTATGGTGAAACAGTTCCATACATATATCCATCTCCCAATGATGGGATTACCATAAACGAAACTCCCGAGGGTCTTTTTCCCTTTGTTCGACCAGTTAGCGATATAAGCGTGTTTGCAAATGAATCAGGTCCGTGGGACTGGTGGGATTTTGCAACACTCCAACAAGTAGTGGCCGGATATAACGCCGCTACCGGTGCGAGCCTTGATGCAGCTGAATTGCACGGTGAAGGACTGGCTGGCAACCCTGGAATGGGTCCGGATAAAGGCCTGGCACACATCGATACAATTCAGGGTTATATGATACCAAGAATTGTTGCTGCGCTTGATCTCAGCACAGGTATTGATGAAGTTGAAGAGGCCAATGTAAATCTGGAACTTTACCCCAATCCGGCAACTGATTTAATTACGATCAAAGCCGATGGCGAAACAATAGATCATCTCGAAGTTTATGACCTCAATGGTCGCCGGGTTCGTATTTCGGCTGTAAATAACACCACTGTTACTCTGCAACGTGGCGATCTCGAAAGCGGAATGTACGTCCTTAACCTTTGGTTCGACGGAAAACGTTCTACAACAAAAGTTGTTTTCAGATAAGATTATTTCTTCCTTTGCATTCAGAAACTCCCGCCAAACAGCGGGAGTTTTTTATTTTTATCTAATGACAAACAGAATCACAGAAAGCCCGTCGCAGTACAACGATCTAGAGCAAATGAGCATACGCGAATTGCTCGTCAGCATCAACAGAGAAGATCATAAAGTGCCGAAAGCCGTTGTCGCAGCCATTCCACAAATTGAACAGCTCGTTGAACAGGTTGTGCCCCGAATGGAGTCGGGCGGCCGGCTGTTCTACCTCGGTGCCGGAACCAGCGGACGGCTGGGTATTGTTGACGCGTCGGAATGTCCGCCTACGTTCGGTGTTCCGCACGATTGGGTAATCGGTTTGATTGCCGGCGGCGACGATGCTATTCGAAAGGCTGTCGAATTCGCCGAGGACGATGAAGCTCAAGGATGGAAAGATCTGGAATCTTACCAGATCAGCCCGCTCGATTTTGTTGTTGGAATCGCCGCCTCGGGCACTACTCCATACGTAATCGGAGCGCTGAAACGCTGCGAACAAAACAATATTGCTACGGGTTGTATTACCTGTAATCCGGGTTCGCCGTTGGCACTGGCTGCAAAATTTCCTGTTGAAGTAAATGTAGGTCCGGAGTTCGTCACCGGAAGCACAAGGATGAAATCGGGAACGGCGCAGAAACTGGTACTGAATATGATCTCTACTTCGGTGATGATCCGGCTTCAACGGGTAAAAGGAAACCAAATGGTGGACATGCAACTGAGCAATGAAAAACTGGTTGAACGCGGTATAAGAATGATTGACGAACAACTGAATTGTGGTCCGGAGGTGGCGAAAGAATTACTGATGAAACACGGCAGCGTACGCAAAGCGCTCACATCAAAATAACACAAGGAATGCATCAACTGGAACCATATGACGACTGGAGAAATTTATACGCCGCTGAAGAAGACGAACACTCCCCTTTTTATGAGCGCGAATACAGCGAATTCCAGTACACGCACCACATTTACGACCACTACATTCATCCCCAGTGGGATTCGATCGGATCTCCGTCGCTGTTCATTAAAATTCTTTTCGTTGACTATGACGAAGGCTTTTGCATCATTGAGATGATTGGCGAATGGAACGACACGCTGCACAACGACATCATGGTACTGAAGCGTGAAATTGCCGATCATATGATTTACGAAGGCATTTCAAAGTTCATTCTGATTGGTGAAAATGTGCTCAACTTCCACGCTTCGGATGATCTGTATTACGAAGAATGGTCGGATGATGTGAGCGAAAAAAATGGCTGGATCTGCCTCTTGAATTTTCGGGATTTTGTGTTGCACGAAATGTCTCAAACCGGCATCGACCAGTATTTCGCAATGGGCGGTACGCTCAATCAATTTGAATGGCGGACTTACCGGCCGCTTCCACTCTATCAGAAAATTGATCAGTTGCTGAACCGCCGCTTTCTAACGGCTTAGCAATCGATTCATGTGAACGACTGTACATCCGGTTTGGTAACCGTCTTCACCTCCGGCACATTCGGAATCGTCACCTTTTGCGACTGGTAAGGTTTTCCCTGCATGGGTTCACCAATGGTGGTCATCTGCATTCCCTTTTCGAGCAACGCCACCTTTACTTCGTGCACCAAACCATAAGCCTGTGCCTGCTCAGGACTCAGGGTGATGCGGTTGATCATATCGTTTTCTATTTCTTCGATCGATTTTGTGGTGGTATCGGAAATTACCTTCGCGATATTGCGCTGATCGATCTGAAGACTTTTTAAGTATTCTTCCAGTTGCTTTTCATCCATAGATGTTTTTCCGTTGATGTTGAACTTCACACCATGAATCAGAAAGCGCGAATGAGGAACTGTATACCTGCGCGTTCCGGAGGCGAAAATGACCACTCCGATAGAATCCACACTACCGAAATTGTAGGTATCTACTTCAATCGGGAGGCCCCGCAGAAAATTGTGAATGGACAAACCGTGGAACACCGAACCACCGGGAGTAGACAACAACAGCCGGATTTTTGTGGTTCCCTGAGCCAGCAACTGGTCTATTGCTTTAAAAAGCTCGTCTGCCGTCTGGTTGTTGACGGGCGCTAAAAAACGTATGGCTCTTTCCATGGGAGGTTTGGTTTGTGACGAAGGTAGGGAATTCGGGTTTGGGAAAAACGTTTCACTTAAGTGCAACTTTTTATGTATTTTTGAGCCGTGGTAAAAATGTCAGGATACAGGACAATAATATTTTACCAGGAATATTTCGAACAGTTTTTTATTAAACAAAGGAAAAAGGTTCAGGACAAAATCATCTGGACTTTTCAGCTGATAGAGACTGTGCCTATAGTTCCTGATACATATTTGAAACACATACAGGGCACAGATGGTTTGTATGAAATAAGGGTGCAACAGGGATCAGAAATATTTCGGATTTTCTGCTTTTTCGATGAAGGCAGACTGATTGTATTAGCCAATGGTTTTCAAAAGAAATCACAGAAAACTCCCAAATCGGAAATAAGAAAAGCGCTAAAAATCAAGGAGCAATATGAAACGGAATAACAAAGAAATCATGACCCTTGAAGACTTCAAGGATAAACATTACGGGAAACGAGGCACCGCGAACAGGGATGAATTGGAAGCGGGATATGAATCTTTCAGAATCGGAGCAATGATTCAGGAGGCCAGAATACAAAAAGGGCTTACGCAGGCGCAGCTAGCTGAAAAGGTGGGGACAACGAAATCTTACATTTCAAAGGTTGAAAATAACCTCAAGGAGGTGCGTTTATCTACGCTCAGAAAAATTGTGGAGCTCGGATTGGGAGGAAAACTTGACGTGATGATGAGGTTTTAGAAGCTAAATGAAAGTTGAGCCCACACTTATTTTGAAACTATTTTCCTTTGATGA
Organism: uncultured Flavobacteriales bacterium; assembly: GCA_937911795.1. Taxonomy (GTDB): domain Bacteria; phylum Bacteroidota; class Bacteroidia; order Flavobacteriales_D; family SKUL01; genus SKUL01. Next base: position 6,001 of record CALDPJ010000231.1, read on the forward strand.
AACTTCTTCAACTTGTCCAGAGCGCTGAAAAAATATTTAAACAGCTTTGATTTGAGCAAAAATGACAGGTGCATATCCGTAAAATGATAGCCTCCGCGTAAATTGCTTTCAAACAACACAACATTCTGTCAGTCTAGCGCATAGAAATCTACCGAATGTGGCATCGATGTGGAAATCAAAAAATGAATTACCGAAAATGTAGTTATAATCTTGGCTGCAATATCGGCCGTCTACAACGCAAAACACCAGAAAAAAAATTGTGAAAGTCGACTTGTAGAATCACTGACGTCGAAAAAAAGGTTTGGGCTAAAATGCTGTGTTATCCCATCGTATGATACACATGCTGGACGTCGTCGTCGTCCTCGAGTTTTTCGAGGAGTTTGTCTACGTCGGCTTCCTGCTCCTCGCTGAGTTTTTTGGTAGTGGTAGGAATGCGCTCAAAACCGGAGCTGATAATTTCAGATCCTTTTTCTTCGAGTGCTTTTTGTAGAGAACCGAATGCTTCGAACGGGCCGTATATCAAAATGCCATCCTCTTCTTCGAAAACTTCCTCTGCGCCGAAGTCAATCAATTCAAACTCCAGTTCTTCGAGATCTTGTCCCGCTTTGGGAATCTTGAAATGACACTTGTGATCGAACATAAACTCTACCGAACCGGAGGTTCCAAGGCTGCCATTGTATTTGGTGAAATAACTGCGCACATTGGCTACAGTTCGGTTGTTGTTATCGCTGGCGGTTTCAACCAAAACGGCAATTCCATGCGGGCCGTAGCCTTCAAAAACCGATTCTTTATAATCTTCACCGGAGTCTTTGGAGGATGCTTTTTTAATGGCGCGTTCCACATTCTCTTTCGGCATGTTCACTGCTTTGGCATTCTGGATTACTGCCCGCAACCGTGCATTGGTTTCCGGGTCGGGTCCGCCTTCTTTCACCGCCATGGCAATGTCCTTGCCGATTCGGGTAAATTGTTTGGCCATTTTTGACCAGCGTTTCATTTTTCGCTCTTTCCGGAATTCAAATGCACGTCCCATAAGGTAGATTTATTTGGCTCCAAATTTAATGAACGGAAATTAATCATCCATATCAATAAGTAGAATTGAGCGAGATGATTTCAGTAATCGTGAACGGTGAACCGACTTCATCATCGTCATCTCATAACTCATAATTCATAATTCATCATCCAATCTCATCTCTCCTATCTTATATCTCATCACTCAAACCACTATCTTCGCAAAAAATCACCTCATGAATTACGAGTATACCGTTGCCGACCGCTTTTTACGCTATGTGCGAATCGACACCCAGAGCGATGAAAATTCACCTACCTGCCCTTCAACAGAAAAACAAAAAGACCTTTCGCGCTTGTTGGTTGAAGAACTGAAAGAAATGGGAATTGAAGATGCTGAGCTTGATGAACACGGTTATGTTTACGCGACCATTCCCGCGAATACAGAGAAAGCAAACGTGCCGGTGATCTGCTTTTGCTCGCATGTTGATACTTCGCCAGATCTAACCGGAACGAATGTCAAACCCATTGTTCACCGGAAATACCACGGTCAGGATATTGAACTCCCGGGTGCACCAAATACTTTTTTACGCCCGTCCGAACATCCCGATCTGAAAAATAAAATCGGCCATGACGTAATCACCACCGACGGAACTACTTTGCTTGGGGCTGATGATAAAGCGGGCGTCGCAGAAATTATGGACGCCGCAAATTACCTGATGTCTCACCCCGAAGTGAAGCACGGTAAAATCCGGATTCTGTTTACTCCCGATGAAGAAATTGGTCGCGGAGTCAACAAGGTCGATTTAAAAAAACTCGGAGCCGATTATGCGTACACGCTCGATGGCGAAGCGCTCGGAACAATGGAAGACGAATCGTTTTCTGCCGATGGAGCGGAAATCACCATTCACGGGGTAAGCGCTCATCCCGGATTTGCCAAAGGCAAACTGGTAAACGCGTTGAAAGTTGCCGCCCGGTTTATTGAAAGTTTGCCCGAAATGCTGAGTCCGGAACAGACCGAAGACCGGGAAGGATTTGTGCATCCATACATTATTGAAGGAACTTCGGACCGCGTGCACATCCAGATGATTGTGCGCTCTTTTGAAACACATCTGTTGAAAGAATATATTGCAGTTATTGATAAACATTTAAAGGCAGCAACTTCAGCTTTCCCAGGTTCGGATTACGACCTGAAAATTATTGAGCAGTACCGCAACATGAAAGAAATTATCGATGAACATCCGCAGGTAGTAGAAAATGCCGAAGAAGCGATTCGCCGCACCGGAATTCAGTTAAAAAAGGGGTATATCCGCGGAGGAACTGATGGGAGCCGCTTGTCTTTTATGGGATTGCCCTGTCCGAATTTATTTGCCGGCGGCCACGCTTTTCATTCGAAGTACGAGTGGGTCAGCATTCAGGATATGGAAAAAGCCGTTGAGATGATAGTGAATCTTTCTGCGATCTGGGAGGAATGAACTTCCCTGATTAGCGTTGACCGGTTAGACATTAGTTATGATCAAAAATAGT
>CALDPJ010000232.1 GCA_937911795.1 uncultured Flavobacteriales bacterium
ACTGGAACGAGTATTTCGCAGTGCTCACGGCCGAGGTCAACAAGAGTTACGCCTTGGGCGCTGCGGTAATCGACGTATTACACGAAAAGCTGGACCAGCGTCTGGCGAGCAACTGGCAGGCTATGCTGCTACTGGTCGTCAGCATGCTTGGCTTGTTCGCGCTGATCACGTATCTGTATGCCGGTTTCTACATCTCCACCCAGCGAACCATCGGCGGTTTGTCTGCGCTGATGGGCAGGGTCGCGGGTGGGGATATGACGGTAAGTGCCCCGGTGAACAGCCGGGATGAGCTGGGCGCGCTGACGCGGGACTTCAACGAGACGATCGCGCGCATTCGGCAGTTGATCCAGCGCGTCAATGCCACCTCCGGTCAGGTCTATGAGCAATCGCAGCAGGTAGAGAGCATCTCTGCTCAGAGCAGCGGGGCGGCTACGGACCAGCGCAGCCAGATAGAGCAGGTGGCCACGGCCATGAACGAAATGGCTGCCACGTCCCAGGAAGTGGCCCGCAGCGCAGCCTCTGCCGTGATTAACGCCGAGCAGGTGAATACCGAAACGCTCAGCGGGCGTCGGCTGGCGCTCCTTGAAGGCCGCTTCCAGGCTCTCGGGCGTCAATCGATTGGTGATGAACAGAATCTGTGGTGGATGAGGACTCATCGCCATAGGTCCACACATAATGATCGGCATTGAGCGACAGATTTTCAAACGTAGCCAGCACGGGTGAACATCCTGAAACCGGCGAAACCTGCATCTGGGCAATTGGTTTGGGATTCACCACAAGGTCACTGTATGCAGTATCTACGCAACCAAAAGCCGAGATCGCTATCAATTCGGTGGTATAAGTGATCGGTTGGTTGGTGTTGTTGGTGAAGGTATGCACCGGACTTTGACCGTTTCCTACCGTCCCATCCCCAAAATTCCAGTCGAGTTGTACCGCCCCGTCAATATAAGGAAACTGTACATCCAAAGGACTACAACCTGAATCGGCTACCACATTAAAATCAAAATAAGGCTCGGGATAAGCCGTAACCGTTGTATAAGCAGTGTCATTACACCCGTTGGGTGAAATTGCCACCAACTGAACCTGAAAGTTTGCTACAAAAAGTCCCTGGTTAACATAGGTGTGAACCGGATTCTCTTCATCCGAAACGGGAGAGCCATCACCGAAATCCCATTCATATGCAATTGCTCCCTGGGAGTTGTTGGTGAAGATGGCGTCAAACGGCGCACATCCTGGCACGCTCTGAGAAGTGAACTGAGCAAACGCCCCCGGAAAAACAGTGATTGTGGTGGATACTGTATCGGTACATCCGAATTCTGTAGAAGCGGTTAGTGTCACCTCAAATTCAAGAGTTTCGTCGGTGAGGTTGGTGTATAAATGTGTGGGAGAGACCTCGGTGCTGATTGAACCGTCTCCGAAATCCCATACGTAAGAATAGGCACCGGAAGATTCATTGGTAAACTGCACGGTCAATGGACCGCAGGCCTCTGTAACATCTGCCGAAAACTGGGCGGTTGGTGCGGGTTCTACTTCCACTTCGAAAGTATCAATGGCAGAACAATGCGGAGTTCCGACTTCGAGCGAAATGGTATAGGTTCCTATAGAAGGAAATACATGTGTGGCAATCTCCTCATTGCTTGTATTGCCATCACCGAAATCCCAGTTCCACCATACAATTTCATCACCCGGTGAAGCAGAAGACTGATCGATAAATGTAGAAGTCACCCCCTGACAGACGTCGGCCGGAACAAATCCGACCTGAGGAGTTTCGTAAACAAAAACATCGAGGTGATTGGTGTTGCTGCAGCCGTTCACGTTGGCAACCGTTAAAGTGGTGGTGTGAGCTCCCGGCACATCGAAATATTGCGTCGGCGGATTTGCTGATGTACTCGTTTCTCCCGAAGGAAAAATCCATTGCCACGAATGTACGGTGCCTACAGAACCATCGGTGAAATTTACAGTGAGTGAATCACAGGCCGCCGGGTTATCGGCATTGATGATGGCCTCTGGCGCAGGCAACACAACTACAGGAACACTGATGGTATCTGAACAACTACCCACTGCTCCGTCTATCGAAACTACCAGAGATACATCGTAACTACCAGCAGTATTAAACGTGCGGGAAATATTGCCGCTTCCGGAACTGATCCAGCCTCCGGTTCCGAAATGCCACGAAAAGGTGTTGGCATTGTCAGAAGAAGTGTTGGTAAAAGTCACGGTTTCGCCTTCGCAAATAGTATCGGCACTTGCGGTGAATCCGGCGACGGGTGGTGCAACGATTTGAACCTCCAGATAAGTCGTATCCTGTCCGCAAAAATTGCTGTCAATCAACATCACCTCATAGGTTCCGATTCCCGGATACGATACTGTTTGCGGAAAAGTAGGTGGCCATGGCGTCCAGTCAATAATCAGGTCTTCACCTGCTCCCCAGTAATCACCGAAGTTCCAGTATTCCTGACGCTGAAAGATGTTTCCCTGAAACAGGCAATTTCTTTCAGTGGTATTCATAAATGTGAATGTTGTATCGGGATAACATTGTACAATGGCCGAAGGCGTAATGGCAGCGTCATCAAGATCCCAGATTCTGATCGGATTAAATGTGGCCTGGCTCGCTCCACCTTGTATCGTATTACAGCTGTTTTCAGCGGTCAGGGTTACTACAGTTTCGCAATCTACCGTACCCTTTTCGTACATATGCCCGATGGTCTGATTCCAGTTAGTATGATCAAAAACCAGTGGCGCACTTCCATCGCCAAAATCCCAGGTAAAAACGGTAGTTTCAGAAACATTTGTACTGGAATTAATAAACTCAAGTTCCTTAGGCGCGCAGGTTTGTGTAAGTCCACCCACCGGAATCTGAATGGATGCACTCGTAGCTTCTTCCATTACGAGAACTCCTTCAATCGTACAACCTGTGTTTACTTCGGTGAAAACGATATTAAAAATATCTACTGCTTCGGAGTATACGTGACTGATGGATGCTGGTGGTATCAAATCCGAACCGCTTTCTACCGGAGAACCGTCACCCCAGTTTATTTCCCATTCACCAATGATATCCGGCGATTGAATATTAAGGGTATAATCGCTACCGGAACAGGAATACCAATATGGATTTTCTACGGCGGCGCCATCGAAATCGTAAAGCGTAGGACACTGCGCACTGACTTCCAGAGAATTCAGAAACAACAAGAGCAGGAATGCTGAAACAGACCGAAGAATTTTCTCGCCATTCATAGCCCTGTCTACGGAAACAGGGCTAATTAGGTTCTGCACATTGGTTCAGATAATTGCCCTTTAGACAAAGGCCGGAAATACAAATGCGAAGGGCATTTTTGAACCGCCGAAGCCAGAATAGTTAAACTAGTGAGGATCAGAAAAGGCGGGGTTCTGTATAAATTCTTCGTCGCTCAGCATTTTCAAAAACTCAACCAGGTCGGCTTGTGCCTGTTCACTGAGTTGTAACCCGCCCTGGGTATATTTCATAAAAGGATCGATGGTGGTGGATGGATGACCACCAGAATTATAATGCTCCACCACTTCTTCGAGGGTAGAAAATCTGCCATCGTGCATGTACGGCGCAGTATATTCCACATTTCTGAGTGTCGGCGTTTTAAAGCGCCCCATATCAAGCGCATTTCCGGTGACGGCATAAGCTCCGGGATCAGTAAACTCAGCATCTAAACCATTGTTGTGCAACTGATGATCGGTATAAAAAGTAAAAGCGCCACCATGACAATGAAAGCAATCTGCTCCCCATTGACCCCCCAGTCCGTCAGCAGGATCGCCGCCTTCCTTTTGAAAGAGGTCATAGCCGTTGAACTGAGATTGGGTGAAATTTTCAGGGCCGTAAAGCACCCGATCAATCGGGGCATTGAACGAGACCATCGTGCGTAAAAACTGAGCAATTGCTTTGGAAACCCGCAGCGAGTCGATACACGGCGAACCGAAAGCATCTTCAAACATCGGCGGATACTGCGGGTCGTTCTCGAGCTTTTGTAAAACATTATCAACGGTTTCACCCATTTCCACAGGATCCAGAATTGGGTGAAAAACCTGACTCTCCAATGTAGCGGCACGCCCGTCCCAGAAATAAAAATTCGCCCAGGCTACGTTGGTGAGCGACATAGATTGACGAGTTCCGGTGGCTCCACCGACTCCTATACTCACGGAATTGGGGTCAGAAAATCCGGATTCCGGAGCATGACAGCTACCACACGATATCGTACCGTCAACAGAAAGTTCGGGTTCCCAAAAAAGAAACCTCCCCAAATGAACTCCTTCTACTGTAATCGGATTATCAGTAGGTATCGGCATGGGCGGTACAAATGCGGGAAGGTTCAGATTATACGGGGTAGTATTGCTGAAATCGGGAGTAGGGCATCCTGTGGATAATGTATCCGTGCCACCTGGAGGAATGGTATCCGTTCCAACAGGTGGAGGTAACGGAGTATTAGGTGGATAAGGATCTTCTTTTTTGCAGGAGAAGACTACCAGACCGCTGAAAATCAATAGCATTATGTATTTCGCCCATTTCACGGTTGATGCTGCATATTGGTTAGAAAAGCTTCATCCGTGAACGACTCCAGAAATGCCACAAGATCGGCTTTCTCCATTTCAGTTAAACCCAATGGTTTCACTAACTCGTGCTGATTCTCATGCCCTGCCCCTCCCGAATTAAAGTGTTCAATAACTTCTGCTAATGTCTCCATGCTTCCGTTGTGCATATACGGAGCGGTAACCGCAATATTGCGCAACGATGGCACTTTAAATTTACCGATATCACCCGGTGTCGCAGTTAGCCTCGCCCGTCCTTCGTCTGCGTAGTTGGTATACAATCCTATATTCGCAAATGATTGATCGGTGAACAAAAAACCGCTGTGGCAAGACGAACAATTGGTTTCATCGCTGAAAAATAGTTCCATCCCGCGGATTTCTGAATCATTGAGCACATCTGTTTTTCCCTGGTAATAGTACTGGTCGAATCTCGAGTTTCCGCTGAGTAACGTACGCTGAAAAGATGCCAGCGCTTTTACCGTAGATTGGGTTGTAGGTGGAGTTTGATAAGCCTTCTGAAAGAGTTGGACGTAATCTTCATCGGCCTCCAGACGATGCATCAGATCGGAAAAATCCATATTCATTTCGTGTGCCTCGGTAATAGGAGCTACAGCCTGCAGTTCGAGCGACGGAATTCCTCCCTCAGCAAATAAACCTTGCTGGTACGCAACATTTGCGAGAGAAGAAGCATTGCGTATTCCGGCTGATTGATTCACCCCAATGCTGATGGGGTTTGTTTCCGCAAAAGCCAGTTGAGGTTGGTGACATGTCGCACAGGAAATGCTGTTGTCGGATGAAAGCTGTGGATCGAAAAACAAACGCTTCCCCAACTCCACTCTGGCTCTGGTAAGCTGATTATCTTCTGGAACCGGAGGTGTGGGAAATCCAGTTGGAATATCCAGTGTAAAAACCGGATCAACTGCCGGTTCATAGAAACCATCGCGTTTACAACCCGCAATCAGCAGCAACATCAATATGATTCCCCACCATTTCACTGACGAAAAGTAACGGCGTGTTGAATATTATCGCTGATGACAATGGACAAGGGCTGATTCGGCATATGCGTTTGATTCTGCGTGGCAATGTCGATGGTATCGGAATCGCTGTAAAAAAACTGATCCAAATGAAAGTCAAGATGGGCAGTATTTGATCCGGATGACACATCAAAACCGATATTCTCGAGCATCACCTCGCGATAAGTGTCATCACCACCTGTATGAAACGAATATCCGTCGGTCATGGGCTCGACAGAATCCGGATCGGTATCGTACTTCCCTTCGAAAATCACAAAACGATATCCGCCGGCCCAGCCCCAATACATTCCCTTTGAAAAACTGAGGGGATGATCGTTGTCAAACAACGCAATATTAAAATCTGGGTTTTGCGGACTGTTCATATCCGGTGCAACGCCAATTCCAAATCCTATGCTGCTATATACTCCGGCTGGAACTTCTTCGATGACGATCTCATTCAAACCACCTTTAACATCAAAAAACGCGACATCGGTCAGGTGCACGGTATCTCCGTCCTCTTCGAGCAGATAAACATAGCTGAGGTACAATTTGAATTCGGCGACGTTCAAGCGGTAGCCGGAAACATTGTAGTACTGATCACCAAATTCCAGTTCGTCGTTTCCGAAAAATGCGGAGATTTTAAGTTGAACTAACGAAGTTGTATCTGTTGGTGGCGGATTTGTTGGTGGCGGAATCGGTGGTGGTTCCGGTTCGTCTTTTTTACAAGCCGTAAAAACCGCGACCAGCACAAGTAGCGCCATAAAATTTTTTAATTTGAATTTGTCCGAATTCATCATGCATGTTTTTATGAAATTTATTCATCCAAAAAATCGGGTTCGTCTCGACGAAAAGATCCTTAAAGGTAACGAATGCCGAACTGTTCTATTACCACTTTTGTTACATTATATGATTCTGCGGAATGGATCTCTTTACACCTGCCATTTTTACATTGGATGACAATGAAAATGAACCATTTGTTTCATGAAATTACCGTGATGATCAAGCTCCACGCGTATCGTTAGCTGCATATCCGAGTGCATTGTAACGCTATTCACCCAGCTTTCTTCAATCTGAAAGCCGGATGTATGGTCGTGGTTGTTCAGATTTAATACCGTATCGGGTATTTCCGGACTTGTATTTACCAGATAAAGTGACCATCCGTGCATGCTTTCGGAATGTACCGCTGTGGCATGGATATCCACGGTTTCTCCCAACGCAAAAGTCTGCCCTGAATTCGGGCTGGTTATGGTAAGGGATGATTCTAAATATTCGCACGAACCATCATCCTTCTTGGCGTCCGGATCATAATTTAAGGCAGAAGGATCTTTACAACCCTCCTTGCCACAAGAAATTATTGTTAAGGCCATGAACAGAACGATTGGATATTGTAATTTGAATTTTTTCATTTTTCTTTTTGTTGAAATAAGTAAAGTACTCCTGCGGTGAGCCGCCATTCATTTTGAACATAGCCAGCCGCAAAATCCTGATCTACCGGGATATCTGCCCGCAAATTAAAACCGAATTTTCTCCAATAGCCATCCATTCCGACAGAAGCGTATAAAAAATGACCTCCGGAATATTCGTTGATATCGCGCCGGCTTTGGTTGCTATAATCCTGTCCGAACATTTCCACCCGGAATCCTGCCTGAGGAATCAGCTGAACTCCTGAGTCTTTCGGATTAAAAACACGAAGTACATCCAAAGTCCCCAAAACGGATTGACCGAATTGGTATCGCAAATAATTGGGTGTATTGTAGCGGTAGGATGCATTAAAATTCAATCCCCAGTCTTTCCACTGTAGCCGGTAATTCGACACAACAGAAAAATCCCACGAGCCTGTTCCCATTTGCATATTGGGCAGTACGATTCCCCGCTCCGGGTCTACCAGACCAAAGCCACCGGTCGGCGCCTTAACACCGGCCCCGATCAACCAGTTGTGAACCAATTTGGAATCCAGAGAAACATCCTGCGTGCGAAGAATCACCATATTCAACAGCACACTCAAATCTCCCAAACCCGAATTTGATGTCCGTTGCATCACTGCTTCGCTGCTGTACTGTTCAAGCACATAATAATTGTACGGAACAAAAGCGAACACTTCGAATCGCGGAGTAATCGAAAGCCTTCCCCAAAGTTCTGCGGTCGAAAAATGATCGCTCGACCACTCTTCCGTACCCGCAGTAAACAACGACGGATGTTGACTGGCAAACCGACGATAATGATAACGCACTCCCACAAAATGTGACGACACTCCGGGAAGCAATCCAAGGCTCGCCCCTTGTGCCGAACACCCGCAAATATCACAGGAACTAACCGGAATTGCCACCAGCAACCCCAAGGCCAACACCAATATTTTATACATGTTAAGGTTTTTATGGTAATTAAAACAACAGACATTGACGGGTACTCTTTCACAAATTCATTTGCGAACAGAGACCAATCTGCATTTCATAAAGCCATCAGGAAAACCTCGGAGGCGGCAGGTCAACGACGGAGTATCCGTTTAAAACGGAAGGCGCCGGATCCGGAATCGGATTCGATTTTTCGACTGTAAAATACAAGTAGAATTTGAAATCGTTGTCGGTTGTAAAAAAATGGAGTCTTTTGAAACTAAATTCAGCCGGAGGTGCAGACTCCTGATCATTTTGCCGCTCCAGTTGATCTTTCAGGTGACACTTCCCATTACACTTCATCTCCGGTATATCCTTGTTCACACAAAACAGGGCAATAATTTCAGTTTTGTTCGCAAGATAATGGATGTAAATCGCCGAATCTCTGAATAATCCAGTAGCAAAAACCAATATACAAAAGGCTGATAAAAACAGAGTTTGCATAGGGAAGTAAATGTACATAATTTTCAGATCTATTCTCTTCCACTAATGTGGAAGACCATCGCGCTTATTGCATAATCCGGTATATTTAACCCCATGACTGCTCCTAAAAATTTTGCCGTATACCGCTCATCTGCCGGTAGCGGAAAAACCTACACGCTGGTTCGCGATTACCTGGGAATGGCGCTTTCTACTCCGCACCCCACAGGTTTTCGTCACATCCTGGCCATCACTTTTACCAATAAAGCGGCCGAAGAAATGAAAACCCGTGTGCTGGAGCAATTGGCATCGCTCGCCGAAAATAATGAGCACCCGTTGATGGATTTCCTCCGCGACAAACTCAACACCGATATTCCTGAAATCCAAAGAAGGGCACGAGAAACACTGCGGTTCATGCTGCACAATTATGCAGAACTATCCATTTGCACGATTGATAAGTTCATGCATCAGCTTGTTCGGGCATTCTCGCGCGATTTGTTACTCAATTATGATTTTGATGTTGAAACCGATCGAACCCCGTTGGTGGAAGAATCGGTAGCCAAAATGCTGGAACAGGTTGGACGCGATCCTTTTATTACCGGCATTCTTGTGGATTATGTTTCAAGCCAGGTTGAGAACGACAAATCGTGGCAAATAGAGCAGCAACTGGTAGAAACGAGTGCGAAAACTTTCAATCCGCAAAGCGAGCCGTATCTTAAAAAACTGGAAGATTTTCCGGTGGAGAAATTTGGAGAGCTGAAGAAACAGATCAACGGTTTAATTTCGAGCTTCGAAAAAGACATCACCGAAATAGCGGGCGGTGTATTAAAACAGATTGAAGCGGCCAACCTGAGTGCTGCTGATTTCTATTATAAGGACAGAGGCATTTACGGCTATTGCAGTCAGCTTGCAGCGGGCAATGTCATGAAAGATGCCAATTCATATATTCAGAAAAGTCTGGATAATGATCAGTTCGAAAATGCAGCGGCACCGGCGGCTTCTCAGGATGCTGTTCGGGCATTGGCACCAGCACTCCGCGAAATGTGTTCCGGTATAGATGCCATTCGCGAAACACGACTTCCAAATTATTTACTGGCGAAAGAACTGTTGAAAAACCTTCACCAGTTACTGTTACTGAACGAATTACACAAATCACTCAACCAGTTAAAAGAAGATAAGAACCTGATTTTTGTCGACGACTTCCACACCTTGATTTCGGACGTGGTGAAAAACGAACCGGCTCCTTTCATTTACGAACGAACGGGCCAGCGCTACCGCAATTTGTTGATCGACGAGTTTCAGGACACCTCGATCCTGCAATGGAATAATTTTCTTCCGCTGGTAAGCGATGCACTGGCAACCGGCGGAAATGTATTGTTGGTTGGCGATGGTAAACAGGCCATTTACCGTTGGCGTGGTGGTGAGGTGGAACAATTCGACCACCTGCCGGAAATCTATCCCCCCACCGACGATCTTTTGACAAAGGAGCGCGAACAGCTGCTGAAAAGCCAGTACCTGCCGCTCGAACTCGAAAACAATTATCGTTCCCTGGGGCAGGTGGTGCATTTCAACAATCAACTGTACGATCATCTCCGAAGACACATTCCCGAATCGCTGGTTTCGGTATACGACAATTACTTTCAGCACACCACCAAATCCGAAGAAGCCGGGTTGGTTACCCTTGAATTTATTTCGGCCAAATTAAAAGAGGAAGCAAACGAGCTATACCTTGAGAGCATTGAAAAATATATCGCCGAATGTCTGGAGGATGGTTACCCGCAACGCGATATCTGCATCATTACGCGATCCAACAAATCAGGACGAGCAATAGTTGCCGCACTCAACAACCGATTGGTTGCCGGAGAACAACTGCAGTTTTTGTCGGATGAAAGTTTATTGATTGCCTCTCATCCGCTCGTAAAGTTCATATTATCGGTCTTCACACATCTTACCGACCCGGGCCACATCGGTAACCGACTGGATTTTCTGCTTCGGCTGATTCAGCACACAGAACCCGCAGACGCCAATCACCACGGTATTCTGGAACAATACACCCAACGCACCAAAGGACTTTCAACAGTAGACGTAGAACTTTATCTGAAACACAAAGGGTTTGAATGGAACAGCCGGCAAATGCTGCAACTCGACCTCTATGAACTGGCAGAAGAGCTATCGCGAAAATTTCGGTTTGATGGTTTTAACAGTCCGTACTGGTCGTTCTTTAAGCAGCAACTCCTTAATTTTTCCAACGACCACGGCAACGACTTGCTGGCCTTTTTAAACTGGTGGGAAAAAAAATGCGACAAACTTTCATTGAGTATTCCCGAAGGCAGCAATGCCATTCGCATCACGTCCATTCATAAATCCAAAGGACTTCAATTTCCGGTAGTAATTTTACCATTCACCGATTGGGATTTTAAACATCGCAATTCCAGCCATTGGGCCGAGGTACCATCTGGGTTTGCATCTTCCCTGGAAACCGAAGTACCGGCTGCGATGCTGTCCGGGCTGAGCAGTTCGCTGGAATGCACACCACTACTGGAACAAATAGAAACCGAAAACGCTAGAAATCTCCTCGACAACCTGAATCTATTGTACGTTGCTACCACACGGGCCGAGGAACGGCTTTATCTGATTTCAAAACAAAGCAGCCCTTCTTCAAAATATTCTACCGTGGCACACTGGCTCACCGAATATGCTGAATCGCAAATGTGGAATGAGAATCCGATACGGTTCGGGAAACAATGTCAGCGGGCAGAATATTTCGCCGGAAAGTCAAAAAAATCTACCAACCCAGAAGCGACTACCATTCCAGTAGAAATTGCCGGCAACGGTGGTTGGACCGAGAAAATCTTGATTAATCTTGAAGCCGGCCCGCTGATAGATGGAAAAATCGGAACCACCGGAAGATCCATTGGAAACCTGGTTCACCGGATTCTGGCAGAAATAAAAGATCCGGAGGACTTGCGCGACCGATTGAAATGGCACCTTTCCAGAGGAACGCTCAACGAAGAACAGGCTGAGGCTGTTGAATTACAAATTAAAAACCTGTTCGATCATCCCATTGCCGGTACCTGGTTTGCCGATCACGAAAAAGTCTTTATCGAACAATCGATCATAGTTCCGAATAGCGACATGGCACGGCCAGACCGTGTATTGATCAATGGCAACCACGCCACGATTATCGATTATAAAACCGGCACGGATAAACCCGAACACGAAATTCAGATCCGACAATATGGAAAATTGTTGCAGCAAATGGGCTACACCTGCGAATTGCACTTGTATTACCTCGAAACCAACGAAGTGAAATCGGTACCTGCGGAAGCTCAAACCTCGCTGTTTTGATAAAGAAATCTGTTCATTGGAGTTGGCGTCGGTTCCCGGATCTGGAGCTTCAGCAATGGCATGACTTGTTGCAACTGCGCATCAATGTTTTTGTGGTAGAACAGGATTGTCCTTATCCTGAACTGGATGGCAAGGATCCATTGTGCATTCATATCCTCGGAATTCTGGAAGACAAAATTGTGGCCACTGCCCGGATTCTGCCTCCTGGATTATCCTATCGTGAAGTATCCATCGGCAGAGTTGCGGTTCAGGAATCACTGCGTGGCTCAGGTCTGGGAAGAGAATTGATGATGTATTGTCTGAAAGTGATTGATTCAGAATATGGAACTATACCTGTGCGCATTTCTGCACAGACTTATCTGAAGGATTTTTATACCGGACTCGGATTTCAGGATACCGGACATTATTACGAAGAAGACAATATTCCGCATCTGGAAATGATTAAACCAACGAATTGAATAGATTAGGTTCTGTGGCACATGCCTTGTTAAGTATTTGTTAAAGTCAGAAAGCAGACCAATTAAGCGTATACTTTTGTTCAACAACATTAAAAACCACAACCATGAAAAAGGTACTTTTTATTTTAGGAGTGATGATGGCAACCGCTGCAGGCGTGAATGCGCAGGGAGTAGAAGCCGGTCCGGTAATTGAATTTGATAAAGACGTTCACGATTACGGTAACATCGAACAACACGGAAACGGCGTTTGTGAATTCACCGTAACCAACACCGGAACCGAACCATTGATCATTTCACAAGCCAAAGGTTCATGCGGATGTACTGTTCCTTCTTACGAGAAAGAGCCGATTATGCCCGGTCAAACCTCAACTATTAAAGTTAAGTACGACACCAAACGTGTCGGACCGATTAATAAATCAGTAACCATTACCTCAAACGCTGTCAACGCACCTACCAAAGTGCTTCGCATCAAAGGTACTGTTGCCGCTTCTGAATCGGGTGCTACTTCACCTGTAAAAGAAACTCCATCAGGAGCTCCGGTAGCGCAATAAGTGAATTGCCTTAAACATTTCAAAAGCCAGCCTGAAACAGGTTGGCTTTTTTTATTTTAGTACTTTTCCGAATGAATAATTTTCCACAACATGCTGAAATTTCAGAAGAACTATAACATCGAGAACTGGAGCCATTGGAAACAGGACATTCACAAAGCCGTAGAATTATTTGCTGAAGAATTTTCAGTTTATCCGAACATTCTCCAGACCAATGGACACACTGGCTCTCAATTTGATTCGATCGTAAATCTGGACGAAAACGAACGGCTGAATGTGGTGAATTCAAAAACCGCTAAGAGCCCTTCAGCGGGCGAAGAAGTTATTCTGGATGCCTTTAGTGGTGCAAATTATGTTTTGGAATTTGCGCTGGATGACCACCTTCCTGATTTGGGCATTCGATTGATTTTCGACGACGAACCCGAATGGGAAGATGATATTCCCGACAATACCCCAAAAATGACCTTACAACTTTTGGAAAGGCCTTGATTCGGGGCTACACCAGATTTTTATCTTAAATATTATTCAGCCCCAGCATCACTACCGGATTTTCGATGAATTGGCGGAACGTTTTGAGGAAGGCAGAACCCACTGCTCCGTCCACCACGCGGTGATCGCAGGACAGGGTTACTTTCATCCGGTTTCCGGGCACCACCTGACCACCTTTTACAACCGGCACCTGACGGATTGCTCCGACAGCCAGAATGCATGAATCCGGGGGATTAATGATGGCGGTAAACTCTTCGATATCGAACATACCCAGATTGGAGATGGTAAAGGTATTGCCTTCCCAATCCTGAGGTTGTAATTTTTTGCTGCGCGCTTTTTCGGCATAGTGCTTTACTTCGGCACCGATTTGCGTCAGGGTTTTCTGATCGGCAAAGCGAACTACCGGAACCAGCAGTCCTTCGTCTACCGCAACGGCAACTCCAATGTGAATGTGCTTGTGAAATCGCAGATGATCATCCATCCACGAAGCATTCACCTGCGGATGCTCGCGCAACGCCAAAGCGGCCGCTTTAAGAATCAGGTCGTTGTATGATATTTTTACCGGCTCGATGGCTTTATTAATGGATTCTCTTGCCGCAATGGCATTGTCCATGTCCAGGTCGATGGTCAGGTAGAAGTGCGGAGCTGTAAATTTGCTCTCTGCAAGGCGTTTCGCAATCGTTCTGCGCATCTGTGAAATCTCAAACTCTTCGTGCGATTCAATGCCAGAAATATGCGCACCGGCATAGCTTTCGATATCTCTCTTCACCACACGGCCGCCATCACCGGAACCGCGCAATACCGACATATTGATGCCTTTGTCCTCGGCCATTTTGCGTGCCAGCGGGGATGCCTTAATGCGGCCATCGCCGTTGGATCCAACCGAAGCAGGAACCGGTACTGCTTCCGAACGCCGTTGTTCACGCGCCGCGGGTTTGCCGGCAGCAGGTGCTGATTCTCTTTTTGGTGAAGCGTCTTCCTTCTTTGCTTCCTTCGGCTTCTCTTTTGATTCCTCTGCCGCAGGTTCGCTTTTTTTAGATTTCTCCTTGTCTTCTTTGATGATTGCGTCTACATCCTCACCCTTCTCACCGAGAATAGCAAGTATGGAATCAACCGGAGCCGATTTTCCTTTTTCCACACCAATGTGCAGCAATACCCCATCCTGAAAGGATTCGAATTCCATCGTGGCTTTGTCGGTTTCTATTTCCGCAAGCAACTCGCCGGACTTCACTTCATCTCCCACTTTTTTATGCCATTCGGCCACCACACCATCGGTCATGGTGTCACTCAGTTTGGGCATTCGGACAATTTCTGCCATGCTACTACTTCTGTTAGTCGTTTACAAATGGATAATCGCTCTGTGTGTATATGTCCTCGTATAATTCTGAGGCCTTTGGCAATGGAGACTCTTCGGCAAACTGCACCGATTCATCCACTACTTTTTTCACATCTGCTTCAATTTTCTCAAGCTCTTTTTCAGAAAGATATTTGTTCTTTTTAATCTCTTTCAAAACCAGTTGGATGGGATCTTTTGCGCGGTACTCTTCCAACTCTTCTTTGGTGCGGTATTTTGCCGGATCGGACATTGAATGCCCTTTATAACGATAGGTTTTCATCTCCAGCAAAGTGGGTCCGTCACCTTTTCGGGCTCGTTCTGCAGCTGCGGCAAAGGCATGATGCACGGCTTCGCAGCTCATACCATCCACTGGTGCGGAAGGCATTTCGTAGGACAATCCCAATTTATACAGGTCGTGAACATTCGAAGTTCGCTGAACCGAAGTTCCCATTGCATAGTTGTTGTTTTCGATAACAAAAACAACCGGCAGCTTCAACACCATCGCCATATTGAAAGTTTCGTGCAACGCTCCCTGCCGCACCGCCCCGTCTCCCATAAAACAATAGGTAACGTTTTTGGTGCCTTTGTATTTTTCGGCAAAGGCAATACCGGCGCCCAACGGAATCTGGGCTCCAACGATACCGTGTCCACCGAAGAGTCTCCTTTCAGCATCGAACATGTGCATCGATCCTCCCTTACCTTTAGACAGTCCGGTGGTTTTACCGTATAGCTCTGCCATAACTTTTTTAGGATCCGTCCCCAGGGCTAGCGGATGGGCGTGGTCGCGATAGGCGGTGATTACATTATCATCCTTCCCCATGGCCGATACCATTCCGGCCAGAATTGCTTCCTGCCCGATATAGAGATGGCAAAATCCGCCAAATTTCTGCTGAATGTACAAGGCTGAACTGCGCTC
This sequence comes from uncultured Flavobacteriales bacterium, assembly GCA_937911795.1. Classification (GTDB taxonomy): domain Bacteria; phylum Bacteroidota; class Bacteroidia; order Flavobacteriales_D; family SKUL01; genus SKUL01. The sequence goes on from CALDPJ010000232.1 coordinate 15,473, forward strand.
TTCGAATACGCGCATCAGTAACATACTTTTATACCATTCAACATAGGTCTCTTTGCTGAATTTCTGCTTTTTATCAGTGGTACTTTTCTTCTCTTTTTTCGCGGTAGTTGCCATGCTTCTCGGCTCAATTTTATATTGGGGTACAAATATAGGCCTCTGGACTGAAATGCACCGTTGATTAAATCTTTTTCAGAAAACCGCCATCGAAAAAGAACGGGAGTAATGAACCCAGGGATTCCATTCTATAAACAGGTCCGGTTTCACCCGAAAACAAAATCGGAATGAAATGGTTCTGGTTGCGTTCATATTCCGCCATCACCTGGCGGCATGATCCACAAGGAGAGACGGGTTCGTTTACATCAAAAGTTTCGGACGAAGCCTGAACTGCCACTGACATAATTCGCTGGTGCGGATAATTGGCCCGTGCAGCAAAAAACGCTACTCGTTCGGCACAGAGACCTGATGGATAAGCTCCGTTTTCCTGGTTGTTTCCAATAACAACGACGCCATTCTCCAACAATAGTGCGGCACCTACACGAAACCCCGAATACGGAGCATAGGCGCCCATCATTGCTTTTGCCGCTGCTGACATTAACGACCGATCTGCTGCGGGAAGTGCTGTCAAATCAGCATACACCTCCACATTTGTGGTAACTTTGAATTCCTCTTGCATAGCCGACTAAATTACTAAAAATTGAAGCCTTCTTAACACAGCAAAACAACAGATTTCACGCATTCATAATATAGTGTCTGAATAATTCTAAATTTGCCTCTTCCTGCATGAAAGATTTAGACACCCTCATATCGGAATTTGCACCCATCGATTTGAGCGAAATGGATGCTGTGCAACTAATGAAACGAACCGATACAAAATATGTATTTGGCGCGGAAGAGCTTATTCCATTACTGCAGGGTATAAAAAATGATTACAGAGTATTAGCAGTGGGTAAAGTGCGGAGCAACCGCTATAAAACGTTATACTTCGACACTCTTGCCTACGACTTTTACCTGCAACATCAAAATGGCAAACTCAACCGGAACAAGGTGCGGTTCCGAAAATATCTCGACAGCGACCTCTGTTTTCTGGAGATAAAATTCAAA
>CALDPJ010000233.1 GCA_937911795.1 uncultured Flavobacteriales bacterium
ATCGAACCAATTTTATTCAGTGGTAAACGAACAATGCGCGATTGCTCTGCCAATGCCTGAAGAATCGCCTGACGAATCCACCATACGGCGTAAGAAATGAATTTGAAACCGCGCGTTTCGTCAAAGCGTTGCGCGGCTTTAATTAACCCCAGATTTCCTTCGTTGATCAGATCCGGCAGGGTCAGACCCTGGTTCTGGTATTGTTTTGCGACGGAAACGACAAATCTCAGGTTTGCTTTTGTTAATCGTTCAAGGGCATCCTGATCTCCCTGTTTGATTTTTCGGGCCAGGATCACTTCCTCATCGGCCGAAATCAAATCTACTCTCCCAATCTCCTGTAGGTATTTATCCAGAGAAGCTGTTTCTCTGTTAGTAACCTGTTTTGATATTTTTAGCTGTCTCATTGCGTGTATTTGATTGCGCTTTAATAAACGCATAGTGCAAAATATAGTTACAGCTTGCAGATATACATAGGTACAAAAAAAAGGCTCGCTACAGTAGCAAGCCTTTTATTATTTTGTTAAAACTCTGATTAATTCTGGTTTGCCTTTTCTGGCTTAGGTAGTAAAACTTTTCGAGAAAGTTTAAATTTACCAGTGCGTGGATCTTTTCCGGTGACTTTAAATCGAACCAGATCTCCTTCTTTCAGGACATCCTCAACTTTATCCAACCGGTTCCAATCGATTTCAGAAATGTGCAAAAGGCCGTCTACGCCGGGAAGAATTTCAACGAAAGCACCGTAAGGCATAATCGATTTCACTTTTCCTTCATATTCAGTGTCTACTTCAACAGTAGGAGGGAAAGCAATTTGTTTGATCATTTTCTCCGCTGCGTCAATCGAAGCTTTGTTTTCTGACATGATTGAAACATGACCCATGCCATCTACTTCATCAATAATAACGGTACTTTTCGTGGTTTCCTGAATCTCCTGAATGATTTTTCCACCAGGGCCGATAACCGGTCCGATGAATTCTTTTGGAATGGTAAAGGAAATGATGCGTGGTGCATGTTCTTTGTAATCGGCACGTGGTGTGTCGATGGTTTTCATCATTTCACCCAGGATATGAGCACGACCTTCCTTAGCTTGCAACAGCGCTTTTTTCAGCGTGTCAAAAGTAAGTCCGTCTACCTTGATGTCCATTTGGCAAGCGGTGATTCCTTTTTCGGTTCCGGTTACTTTAAAGTCCATGTCTCCGAGGTGATCTTCGTCGCCCAGAATATCCGACAGAATAGCGAACTGATTGGTTTCAGTTTTGGCAATCAATCCCATTGCGATTCCGGAAACCGGTCGTTTGATCTGAACCCCGCCGTCCATTAATGCAAGTGTACCTGCACAAACTGTCGCCATTGAAGACGAACCGTTGGATTCCAGAATGTCCGACACCAATCGAATGGTGTACGGGTTTTCAGGTGCTCCGGGAATTACGGGTTTCAGCGCTCTCAGAGCAAGATTTCCGTGACCGATTTCACGTCGGCTGGTAGAACGGATTGGTTTTGCTTCACCGGTTGAAAAAGGAGGGAAGTTGTAGTGCAACATAAAGTTGGCGCTTCCTTCGGTGAGCGCACCGTCGATGGTTTGTTCATCGCGGCTTGAGCCAAGTGTCAAGGTAGTAAGCGATTGGGTTTCGCCACGCGTGAAAACCGCAGAACCGTGCGTCATTGGCAGATAATCAACTTCACTCCAGATCGGACGAATTTCGTTTGTTTTTCTTCCGTCAAGACGAATTCCTTCGTTGAGTACAGAATCGCGAACCGCTTCTTTTTCGGTATCGTGGAAGTATTTCGAGATGTAATAGGATTTTTCTGCCTGCTCTTCTTCGCTGAATTGTGCCTTGAAATTCTCTTTCACTTCGGCAAACAATTCTTTGCGTTTTGCTTTGGACGCGATTCCTTGTTTGGCAATGTCATAACATGGCTGGTAACAAGCGTCATGAATGGCTTTTCGGATCTCTTCGTTGCCCTCCGGTTCGTGTTGGTAGGTTCTTTTTACCTGCGATTTCGGAACTTCATTTCCAAGTTCGATGAGTGTCTGGCAGTGAATTTTAATGGCTTTGTGTGCCACTTCGATAGCCTGAAGCATATCGTCTTCGCTTACCTCATTCATTTCACCTTCTACCATCATAATATTGTCGATGGTTCCGGCGATGACCATGTCCATGTCGGCATCTTTCAACTCGGTGTTGGTCGGGTTGATGATGAATTCTCCGTTGATACGTGCCACGCGTACTTCTGAAACGGGTCCGGCAAACGGAATGTCAGAAACAGCAAGTGCTGCAGATGCGGCCAGGCAGGCCATTGCATCGGGTATATGTTCTTTGTCAGCAGAAAGCAGGTTGATAACAACTTGAGTTTCTGCGTGAAAATCGTCGGGAAATAACGGGCGAAGCGCGCGGTCTACCAATCGCATGGTCAGAATCTCATTTTCTGAAGGACGGGCTTCGCGTTTAAAAAATCCACCGGGAAATTTTCCGGTTGCGGAATATTTTTCGCGGTATTCAATGGTCAGGGGCATAAAGTCTACCCCCTCGCGGGCTTCCTGAGCGGCAACAACTGTCGCCAGCAACATCGTGTTGCCCATTCGTACTACAACCGAACCGTCTGCCTGTTTGGCAAGTTTTCCGGTTTCAATGGTGATGGCCTTTCCATCGCCTAAATCAATCTTCTTTTCAATTAGCTTGTAATTCATCTTGTGTGTTTATTTATTCTTCTTCTTGTGTATATCTGTGTGTATGATTTCCTATCGGTCATTGTAAACGCAAAAAAGGCAACTGCATAGCAATTGCCTTTTTATTTTAAAATATGATTGCCTGAACAGAAAGAATATTACTTTCTGATGTTGAGTTCTTTGATAAGTGAACGGTACTTTTCAATGTCGTTGTCTTTAAGGTAATCCAATAATCGGCGGCGTTTACCTACCAAACGGATCAGCGATCGTTCGGTGTTGTAATCTTTGCGATTGTTTTTCAGGTGACCTGTTAAGTGTTCGATGCGGTGGGTAAACAATGCTACCTGTCCTTCTGCGCTACCGGTATTCTTTTCAGATCCGCCGTAGGTTTTAAAAATTTCTTCTTTCTTTTCTTTGTTTAAATACATGCCAATATTGTTAGAAATGATTCTTATGTATTAGAGCCCGCAAAGATACTTCTATTTTTCTCAAAACCAATAAATGCTATGGATTAAGCATTTTTAATACATGCGCCAGATTATCCTTGAGCTGACGGCGGTCTACGATGTAGTCCAGAAAGCCATGTTCAAGCAGAAATTCAGCGGTTTGGAATCCTTCAGGAAGATCGCGGCCAATGGTTTCGCGCACAATACGTGGACCGGCAAAACCGATCAGTGCGCCGGGTTCAGCAATGTTTAAATCGCCCAGCATTGCGAATGAAGCGGTAACCCCTCCCGTAGTTGGGTCGGTGATGAGTGAAATGTACGGTAGACCGGCATTGGAAAGCTGCGTTAATTTGGCGGAGGTCTTGGCCATTTGCATCAGCGAATAACCAGCCTCCATCATTCTTGCTCCACCCGATTTTGAAATGATTATAAGAGGCATCTTTTTCTTGATGCACTGATCAATGGCCCGTGCGATTTTTTCTCCAACTACAGAACCCATCGATCCACCGATAAATTTAAAATCCATCGCCGCGATCATTACTTCTGAGCCGTGCAATGTCCCATAAGCGGTACGGATCGCATCTTTAAGTTTGGTTTTTTCCTGTGTCTGCCGGATGCGGTCAGTGTATTTCTTCGTGTCTTCGAAATTCAGTGGGTCTCCCGACTGTAGATTTTTGTTGATCTCGATGTACTTCCTTTCATCAAACAGCAGGTAGAAGTATGATTCCGATCCGATTTTTTCGTGGTATTCGCACTTGGCGCAAACCCACATCTGATCGTAATGCTCGTCGCTGGTGACAACGTTTTTGCACTTCGGACATTTATACCATAAACCTTCGGGCGTTTCACGCTTATCCTTGGTAGAGGTAGTGATGCCTTCTTTGATACGTTTAAACCATCCCATAATAAAACTGTAATAAAGATTGTGCCCCTAGGCGATCGTAATTCCCTGATTAAGATAAACCGATTGAACGGCGTTCAGCAATTCGACTCCTTCTTTCATGGGCTTTTGAAAAGCTTTCCGCCCGGAAATTAATCCGTGACCGCCGGCGCGTTTGTTAATGACGGCTGTTTCCACGGCTTCAGATAGATCCGTCGATCCGGCAGATGCTCCTCCGGAATTGATCAATCCAATGCGCCCGAGGTAACAGTTGACCACCTGGTATCGACACAAATCAATCGGATGATCGGATGACAATTCATCATACATCTTTGGATGAGACTTGCCAAAATTGATTGCGGTATATCCACCATTTAAAGTGGGAAGTTTTTGTTTGATGATGTCGGCCTGTATGGTAACACCCAAATGGTTTGCCTGAGCTGTAATGTCCGTCGCAGTGTGATAATCTTTTCCATCTTTTTTAAAACCACTGTTGCGCAAATAGCACCACAGGATAGTCGCCATTCCGAGTTCATGTGCTTCCTCGAAAGCTTCTGCCACTTCAATAATCTGGCGCGAAGATTCTTCTGAACCGAAATAGATCGTAGCACCGATCGCAGCAGCACCCATATTCCAGGCATCGCTGACACTTCCAAATGGAATCTGATCGTATTTATTGGGATAGGTTAGCAGTTCGTTGTGATTGATTTTAACAACAAACGGAATTTTGTGGGCGTACTTGCGCGAGCACATAGCCAACACTCCAAAGGTAGATGCCACAGCATTACATCCGCCTTCCATCGCAAGTTTTACAATGTTTTCGGGGTCGAAATAAATTGGATTCGGAGCAAAGGAGGCGCCGGCACTGTGTTCTATTCCCTGATCTACTGGAAGGATAGAGACGTATCCGGTTCCGGCCAGATTTCCGGAATTATACAATCGATGCAGGTTATTCAAAACCTGCTGGTTCCGGTTCGAATGCGAAAAAATACGATCTACAAAATCGCCACCCGGCAAATGCAGATTCTCTTTCGGTATGGTGGTCGATTGATGATCGAGCAGTTCTGAGGCCTTGTCGCCCAGGATGTTCGAAATTTTTTCGAGAGTCATAGTCAATGTTTTAAATGGTCCGGAAACAAGGGTGCAAAGCTACTAAAAGTTTGTGTACCGAAAGTGCTATCAGAAGGGATAACCAATACCCAGATTCAGATTTAGGCGTGGTGAATAGTAGCCGGCTTGCTGATCAGGATTGGCGGAATTATATTGATCCACTCTCTGGTTATAATCTTCTTTCGGTTGAAAAACCCACCGTTCTCCCAACGCCATGGCAGGATCGTGAATTTGCATAGCCAGATCAAAGCGAATAATGAAGAAATCAAAATTCAGCCGCAGGCCTAAACCAGCACCCAGCGCTATTTCGTTCATAAAGCGATCAATGGCGAAGTCTCCTCCCGGACGAAGCGGATCCGGCTTCAGTAGCCAAACATTTCCGGCATCGGCAAACAGGGCGCCTTCAATAATACTGATCAGTTTCTGACGGTACTCCACATTGAATTCCAGTTGGGTTTCACCGATGCGGTCGTAGGTTGTCCGAACCGAGGAATAGGATCCTGGGCCGAGGGTTTGAATTTGCCAGGCACGCAAACCATTGACACCTCCGCTGAAAAAGCTTCGTTCAAAAGGTAAAACTTCCAGATTGCGCAGCGGAATTCCAATTCCACCGAAAAACCGGAATACGAGAGATGTGTTTTCATCCAGCCTGCGGTAAAATCTCAAATCATGATCGGTGCGTACGTAATGTGCATACCGGATATTGGCAATCCGGAAACTTCCCATGGTGTCGCGTTCGGCTCCGGTTAATCCCATAATAGCATTCAGTGTATTCCCGGCAGTTTCAGCATTCGCGCGATAATAAAATGTGTTGGTTTTACGGGTAAGGATCTGGTTGTTGAAGATGTAAGAAACTTTAAAAGCCGAAATCAGGTGATCGGAATAACTGGCATTCAGAAACAGGTCGTTCAGGTCATCAAGGCGTTGCTGGAATTGTTGTGATTTGTTGATTTTGATCAGACTCACTTCGAGCGGACTCACAATCCAGGTTTTGTATCTCGATTCCTGCCAGCGGTAACTCAAAGAAGTCTTCAGCATGTTGCGCTGGAAATCAGGTCGGCGCTGAAATCCATAAGATAGGCGCCAGATAGTATAGGGTCGTGCTGACTTGGCAATTTTGTTCAGATTAATCGGGAACAGGAATTTGGGAATGGTCAGGGAAATCTCCGGAACAAATTCTACGGTGTTAAAAACTGTCTGGTCCTGTAAATTCGTAGAAGTTTCTCCTGCAGTAGTTGTACTGGTCAGCAATTGCTGGGCTTCAAACGCGCCGGAAATTTTAAAACGGAATACTTCAGCTCCCCGAAAAAAGTTTTTATTCCGGTAAGTTACCGATCCCGCCGTACCGAAAAATCCACTATTGTGCGTTCCGCGCGTTTCAAAAATAAACTGTTGCTTCTTGGCAGGAGTCAGCAGTATCAGGCTGTTCAGAAATCCTTCATCTTTCACATCAGAAGGCAGCCGTTCGAATTTGATGTTTACGGCACTGAAAATATCCAACGAATTCAGAGAGCGATACGTTCCTTCGAGCAAACTTTGATCAAAATACTCACCGCTTTCGAACCGCACATTTTGAGCGATTATGCTGGGTTTAATTTTCAGTTCCTGATTGCCGACAATTTTATAGCTTTTGTACTCAGCGGTATCGGCAAACTGAAAGTCTCCACCGATGTTGGCGAACGGATCGTAGCTTCGGTTAATCACCACTTCATTGATTCTGTACCGGATATGGTTCTTCGCAATCATCGAGTCCGGGTTCAGCGGATGAGCCTCCAGTCTTTGATGAATTCCCATTAGCAGATCCACTTTCAGATTGCCGATGGTACTGTCCACCTGAAAATAAATATCGTCTTTGGTGATGTCGTAATACCCGTTGTTTTTGAAGCGATTCGTCAGCATTTCACGTTCGTTGTCCATATTGATCACACTGAAGCGGTCGTTTTCCTTGATGTGACTGCGGTAGAGGATTTCATCCGCAAAAAACTTCAGATTCGGATCCGGGATTACGCGCGTAATATTGCGGATGGTATATTCAGGTCCGGCGTTTACGTAATAATGAACTACCGCTTTTTTACTTCCGGGGAATTTAATTTCATGCGTAACCTCGTTCTGAAAATAACCTTCCTTCAGCAGATATAAACTGATTTGATTGGCAGAGCGTAACGCAAGTGAGCTATCCAGCACTACAGGTGGTGTGCCAACGCCATTTTGCAGCCATTCACCAAAGGTTCTTTTGTACCGCCGCGGTTTTTTTCCTTCGGCCATTCGCTCTTCACTTTTCCGGACGTGTTTAGCTCTTTTTTCTGCGGCATTTTCAGCCACTACATCAGGGCTGGGCAGATTGTGCGCCCACAAAGAAAGTTTGAACAACCCCAGAAAACGCGGATTGGGTTGTTGCTTAATGATGTCGTCCATGGTGCCGCGACTTACCGCCGGCGCATCAGAAACATGAATTTTGTTGGACGCCAGCAAGTACTCGCCTTCAGACAAGCGTCTCGTCGGGCCACAGGATGAAATTGCCATCAACATTGCCAACAGCCCGATAATATGTGCGGAACTTAACTTCAAATGATTTTCTTTGCTTCTATAGCTTGAACTTGCGAAAATACTGACCCCTCGATAGAATATGGTAACAAATAACGAAATAAAGCGGGTGCGATCGCTCCTTCAAAAAAAGTACCGCAATCAATACGGCCAATTTGTGGTGGAAGGAGTAAAGCTGGTAAAGGAACTGGTGGCATCGGATTTTAAAGTGGTAAGTGTATTTGCAACCAGAGATCTGGCTGGAGAATTGTCCGGAATAAAGGACATCAAAATGGTGACGAATGAACAGATCAACAGAATGAGCGGACTCACCACTTCGCCGGGGATTTTGGCTGTAGCTGCTATTCCTGAAGCAAAACCGCCGGAAGATCTTTCGGGTTGGACCGTGGTGCTCGATGATTTAAATGACCCTGGAAATGTCGGAACCATTCTTCGCAATGCAGATTGGTTTGGAATCCGCCGCGTGGTACTTTCGCCAAAAAGTGTGGATGCTTTTAACCCAAAAGTGGTGCAGGCCAGTATGGGGGCAATTTTCCGGGTGGAGGTATATGCTACCGGAGTAGAGGATTTTCTCAAACATGCCGCAATGAGTGGGATTCCTGTTTTTGCTGCAGATATGCAAGGCGTTCCGGTAGCTGATCTTGAGTTTCCGGAGACCGGAATATTGATAATGGGCAGCGAATCACATGGAGTGAGCACGGAGCTGCAGCCGATGATCGATGGTAAAATAACCATTCCCGGCAGGGGAGGTGCAGAGTCTTTGAATGTAGCGGTAGCGATGGCGGTTATTTGCTCCCGCCTGCCGATTGAATAACGGCAGCACAGCGTTCAGCACATTTCTCACCGTCAATTGCGGCGGACACAATTCCGCCTGCATATCCGGCGCCTTCGCCGCAGGGATACAAACCCCGAACGGAAATATGCTGCCCATCATCGATGTTACGCGGAATCCGAACCGGAGACGAAGTGCGCGATTCCACTCCGACCAGCACCGCGTCGTCACTTAAATATTTCGGCATTTTGCGAATGACATCCCGAAAACCATCGCGCAGCAGTTGCGCAACCTTTTCGGGAAGAATGGAATCCATATCTGCTGAAACGATACCGGGTTGATAAGACGTTTTCGGAAGATCCGACGAAATCTTTTTTTGCAGGAAATCCTTCAGCCGCTGGGCCGGAGCCTGCTGTGTCTTTCCTCCGGCTTCCCATGCACGGTGCTCAACAGCAGCCTGAAATTCCATTGCTGCCAGTGGACCGGCAGATGAGTTATTTTTCCAGTCCTGTTCATCTACCGTCACCACCACGCCCGAATTAGCAAACGGGTTGTTTCTTTTGGAAGGCGACCATCCATTGGTAACTACCTGATCCTGTTCGGTAGCGCATGGAGCGATGATTCCGCCGGGGCACATACAGAAGGAATAAACTCCACGACCCTGTACCTGAGCTGTCCAGTTGTAAGCAGCAGGTGGTAGTGATTCGGGGCGGATGTCGCAGTGGTATTGCATCTGGTCAATCTGTGTCTGTGGATGTTCAATCCGTACTCCAAGTGCAAATGGTTTGGCTTCAATTTCAATACCCTTACGGTGCAGTAAGCGGAAAATATCACGGGCAGAATGTCCGGTCGCCAAAATTATTTGATCAAACGCCAGAGTTTCTTTCTGGTTGATTTCAATTCCGCAGAGTTTTCCGTCGTCGATAATTAAATCGGTGAGTTTGCTGTTGAAATGAACTTCTCCGCCATGGGCAAGGATGGTTTCACGCATGGCCACAATAATGTGCGGAAGTTTGTTGGTGCCGATGTGCGGATGGGCGTTGACCAGAATATCAGGGTCAGCGCCAAACTGAATAAAGGTCTCCAGTACCGAGCGCACATCACCGCGTTTTTTGGAGCGGGTGTATAATTTTCCGTCAGAATAAGTTCCGGCACCACCTTCGCCGTAGCAGTAATTCGATTCAGGATTTACAAGCTGTTCCTTGTTTATTGCGGCCAGATCTCTTCTCCGTTGACGCACATCTTTTCCACGTTCGAAAACAATCGGCTTTATTCCGAATTCAATCAATTTCAGCGCTGCAAAAAGTCCGGCCGGACCGGATCCCACCACGGCTACGGAAGGCCGCTTGTGCACCGGCAAAAATCCGCGAATGTGATGGCTGGTTTCGGGAGGCGTTTCTCCCGTCCACACCAAAATCCGGAACTGAATGATGATGGTTCTCTTACGTGCGTCAATCGAGCGGCTCAGGATTTTGAATCCGTCAAAACTTATTTTTTCTGTGCGGAGATGATCGTTAATTGCGTTCTCCAACGATTCGCGATCTTCAGCAATTTCCGGCGAAACGCGAAAGTCGATGATGCTTTTGGAAGTGGCCATGAGGTGTGTGGCTATCCTTCAAAAGTAAGCGATACCATAAAAGTACGGGTTCGCAGAGATTGAATCGGACGCGAGAAAATCGTATCGTCGTCGATGAGCAGATTCGGAATGCCTACGCTGAGTTTCAGTTCTATTCCGAGTTTGAAATACGGCAGAAAAAAATCGAAACCGCCACCGACTTCAGCCGAATAATCGTGCTGGCTGAGCTTGATGATCAATTCATCTGCCAGCACATTCCGAACATCCTTTTGTGATGCGACATCCAGACTGTACTTCCCGCCGAACAGAACATACACCGCAAAGTTGTTGATGCGGTTGGACCGGTATTTAAAATTGAGCGGGAAATCGATAAAGGTCGATTCAATCCGCTTTACATAGGTTTGGGTTGTTTCGGGACCTTCGTAAAACTCGTAATTCACAACCCGATCCTGAAACGACAGCGATGGGACAAATCGCAACGCAAAATTGTTGAACAGTTTTAGCTGCGTTACGATTCCGAGGTTAAAACCTGCAGCACTTCCTGGGTACATGCTCAACAGAGAGTCTGAAAAAGTTGTATTGAGATTTTGATCGAGATAACTGCCAGAACTGTTTACGCCCAGCATAAATCCGAAGTGATACCGGCGATCGTCGAAGCCCTGAAGATTTTTTTGCTTGATGCCTCCGCCACGTCTCTGCGCATAGCCGAAAGCTACGGTGCAGATCAGCAGAAGTGTAAGTATGTGTTTTAAGGATGGCAATCAGTAATTTTTTTCAGGATGCAAAGGTAAAGAAACGAATTGCGCGGGTGTTTATTTTTCCGCGAGGTAAATAGCGGCAATTCCTCCACTCAGGGGATACGTCCGGCACTTCGAAAAACCGGATTTGAGCGCGATGGCAACAAATGCTTCACCCTCAGGAAACGCCATCACCGATTGTGGTAAATAGGTGTATGCCGATTGATCTTTTGAAACGATGCGGCCAATCACCGGCATTATGAATTTGAAGTAAAAGAAATAGAGCTGACGGATCGGGAACATTTTGGGCTTTGAAAATTCCAGGATGGCTGCCTGACCACCGGGTTTTAAAACACGTGCCATTTCCCCGAGTCCTATTTCGAGGTTCTCAAAATTTCGCACTCCAAAGCCTACCGTAATGGCATCGAAACTTTCATCGGGAAATTCCAGTTGCTCGGAATCTCCGATTTTGAGTTCGATCACATCGTTTTTTTTTCGTTTGATCACTTTCTCCTTTCCGACATTTACCATTCCTGCAGATATGTCAACGCCTATCACTTTTTCGGGATGAAGTCGCAGCGCTTCAAAAGCGAAATCACCGGTTCCGGTTGCGATGTCGAGCATTCTTTTCGGCTTCAGCGGTTTCAACAGCCGAATGGCCTTTCGTCGCCAGAGCACATCGATTCCGAGGGAAAAAAAATGGTTCAGGAAATCATACCGACCGGCAATGTTGTTGAACATTTCGGCCACCTGTTCTTTTTTACTTCCGTCGGGACGATACGGTTTTACTGACGGTTCTGGAGGTTGGGTCATGGAATGAGTAACAGGCTTATTTGTCAAAAAGTTTTATCTGGTTGGATTCAGCAGGCCGGCTTCGCTGAAAAATTGCTCTTTATCGATCGGCACCACACCTACATTTTCGCAGACCAGTCCACCAGCAAGATTGGACAACCGGGCAATTATTTCCGGTTCCAGCTTGAGTGCCAGACACAATGCAGCCACGCTGATTACCGTGTCACCGGCACCCGAAACATCGATTATTTTCCGATTGTGAGCAGGCAGGCGAATCCAGTTTTCTGCGGTATTACAAGCTATGCCGCGTTCAGAAAGGGTGACCAGTGAAATCCGGTTGTGCATAATGTTTTCGAGCTCTGAAATGGCTGTTCGCAGCGAAGTTTCGAAATCGTCGTTAAAATCCATTTTCAATCCTTCCCGAAGTTCTTTCAGATTTGGTTTGAACAGATCTACTCCGCGGTAGCTCAGAAACTGATCTTTTTTGGGATCCACGGCTGTTGGAATGCCCGATTCACGACAGATGCTGATGACCGTTTCAATTACTTTTTCCGAGAGAACCCCTTTGTTATAATCCTGCATAATCACCACATCAATCCGGTGATTCTTCAGAAGCTTTTCAAAATGACCGAGCAATACCGCACTTTCCGTTCTGTTCAGCAAATCGGTCTTTTCCTGATCGACACGCAACAAATGTTGTTCGCTGCTGATGATCCTTGTTTTAACCGTTGTAGGACGGAATTCTGATTGTACAATACCTTCATCGCTCAAGCCACCTTCGGAGAGCAATTGTGTGAACAGTCCGGCTTTTTCGTCCCGGCCAATTACCGAACAAATAAATGGTGTTGCACCCATCGCAGCTACGTTGAGTGCCACATTTGCCGCTCCGCCAAGCCGGTTTTCGATGTTGGTAACCCTTACAATCGGAACCGGAGCCTCGGGTGAAATACGATCTACTTTTCCCCAGAGATAGCTGTCTACCATTACATCTCCTACAATCAGTACGTTGAGGTTGTTGAATCGTTCGAATGTTTCCGCAAGTTGTGGAGCAATCACAATGACTGAAGTTTTTGAACGGCATTTTTTATTCTTTCAATTGCTTCAATCAAAACGGGTTCGGCAGATGCGTAGGAAATGCGGATACAACCCGGAGCGCCGAAGGGATTTCCGGAAACTGCAGCCACGTGGGCTTCGTTGAGCAGAAAATCACAGAAATCATCGGGTGTTGCAATTGCTTTTCCGTTGAAGGTAGTGCCGAGTAATTCTGTAATGTCGGGCAACACATAAAAAGCACCTTCGGGGCGGTTTACTTTGAAACCGGGAATTTCTCCGAGTTTGCTCAATACCATGTCACGTCGACGTTTGAATGCATTGCGCATTTCGGACACCACTTCGGGATCGGCTTCAACGGCTGCTTTTGCTGCGCGTTGGGCAATACTGCTGGGTGCTGAAGTAATTTGTCCCTGGATTTTGGTGCAGGCTTCGGCAATCCATAGCGGAGCACCGATATATCCAATCCGGTATCCGGTCATGGCAAAGGCTTTTGAAACGCCGTTGACAGTAATTACCCGTTCATCCATTTGTGGCAATTGCCCGATGCTGAAATGTTTGCCCTGGTAATTGATGTGCTCGTAGATTTCGTCGCTCACCACATAGAGGTTGTCGTGTTTCAGAACGATTTCCGCAAATGCTTCGAGTTCATCGCGGCTGAAAACGCTTCCGGATGGATTTCCCGGTGAGCTGAAGATAATGAGCTTGGTTTTTGGAGTAAGGGCAGCCTCCAGTTGGGCCGGGGTGATTTTAAAATCCTGCTCAATTCCCGCTGGAATTACCACCGGAATGCCACCTGCTAATTTTACAATTTCGGAATAACTCACCCAATACGGAGCCGGAAGAATTACCTCCTGACCGGGATTGATCAGGCTCAGGCAGACATTGGCGATACTTTGCTTGGCACCGTTGGATACAACTATTTGATTGGCGGTGTAGTTGAGTCCGTTGTCGCGCTTAAATTTTTCGGCGATGGATTTGCGCAAATCGGGGTATCCATTCACCGGAGGATATTTCGAATAATTGTCGTCAATGGCCTGTTTTGCTGCTTCTTTTATGAAGTCCGGAACGTTGAAATCCGGCTCTCCGAGGCTCAGGCTGATGATGTCCACTCCCTGTTCTACGAGTTCGCGGCTACGTCGAGCCATAGCCAGCGTTGCAGATTCTTCCAGTTGATTTAAGATTTCGGATAATTCCTGCATGATTGCTCTTTTATATGACACAAAACTATTAAATGGTAAAGAACCGATCACCGATTGCGGTAATTTCTACGAGCTCATGTAGCTTTTCTCCTGAATCACCGTTCTGCCCGGATATACTTTTAGTGCTTCTGCCAAACAAACAATTGCTTTTTCGAGTGATTCCTGTTTCAGTACATAAGCCAGTCTCACTTCCTGAATTCCAAGACCGGGTGTGGCATAGAATCCGGTTGCCGGAGCCATCATAACGGTTTGGTTTTCGTATTCAAAAGAATCGAGCATCCACTGACAGAAGCGGTCGCAATCATCAATGGGGAGTTTGGCAATGGCGTAAAAAGCGCCACCGGGTTGTGGACAAATTACACCCGGAATACTGTTCAGTCCGTTCACCAACACATCCCGACGCGTTACATACTCTTCCATTACATCGCGGAAGTACGAATGCGGCGTTTGAAGCGCAGCCATCGATGCTATTTGACCCAGAGTCGGAGGGCTTAGTCGGGCCTGTGCGAATTTCAGCGTTGTGCGCATGACATCTTCGTTGTGCGTAATCAACGCTCCGATGCGAACACCACACATTGAGTAGCGCTTCGAAACTGAATCGATCAGAATCACATTCTGCTCAATTCCTTTCAGGTTCATTACGGAATAGGGTACAGCGCCGTCGTAACAAAATTCGCGGTACACTTCGTCGGCCAGCAGAAAAAGGTCATGGCGATGAACGATATCCGCCAGTTTTTCGAGTTCTTCCTGGGCATAGAGATATCCGGTTGGATTTCCCGGATTGCATATCAGAATTCCTTTGGTTTTATCGGTGATTTTGGCTTCGATCTCGGCCATCGGAGGAAGTGCAAAGTTGTCCTCAATTCTCGACGTCACCGGAATTACCGTAATGCCGGCCATAACCGCGAATGCGTTGTAGTTGGCGTAAAAGGGCTCCGGAATGATGACTTCATCACCGGGATTGAAACAGCTCATAAAGGCGAAAACCAGCGCTTCAGAACCACCGGTGGTGATCAGGATTTCATTGGGGTTGATGTGAATGCCGTTTTGCAGGTAGTATTCTGAAAGACCCTCGCGGTATTCTTCAATACCAGCCGAATGGCTGTATTCTATTACCTGCGGCTCGTATTGACGCACAGCCTGCAATGCGATATCCGGCGTGTCAATATCCGGTTGACCGATGTTGAGGTGGTAAACCGTTTTTCCGGCTTTGCGGGCGGCATCGGCATAAGGAACCAACTTACGAATCGGCGAAGCGGGCATCATCTGTCCTTTGTGAGAAATGTAAGGCATGACTTTTAAATAAATTAAGCCGACAAATATCCGAATTGCCCTTCAATTAAACCATACTCAAATTTTACCGGTGACTCTTTGTCAGGTATGGGTTCAAAATACATCTGTTAAAGACAATTCTAACACAAAACCCCCGGCTTCACTTTAGGTGACACTGCGGGAGTACAATTGGTCAACCTATATCAGGGACGTACATCTCCTATCTCATAACTCATCATTCAAAATTCATCACTTCAATCTCCTATCTCATAACTCCAATCTCATCACTCAAACTCTTATATTTGCCCAATCTTACAATTGAATGAAGCCCCTTACCATTCTCAATAGCCAGCAATTCGAACTCACCATTAAAAGGTTGTGTTTTCAGTTGATTGAGAATCATGAAGATTTTTCTGATACTGTTATTATAGGTCTACAGCCCCGCGGGATCTTTTTGGCCGACCGGATTGTTGAAGGACTCAAATCCATTCTCAAAAATGACAACATCCGCAGCGGTCACCTGGACATTACATTTTACCGCGACGATTTCAGAAGAAAGGAAAAACCACTGGCGGCCAGTCCTACTAACATTGATTTTATAGTGGAAGGTCAGCATGTAATCCTGATCGATGATGTGTTGTTTACCGGCCGCACAATTCGTTCGGGCCTCGAAGCACTCGTAGATTTTGGTCGTCCGAAGACGGTAGAGTTGTTGGTGCTGATCGACCGCAGATTTAAAAGACAGATTCCGGTTCAACCCGATTATGTTGGGAAATGGGTAGATTCTATTGCCGAACAGCGGGTAGAGGTAGAGTGGAAAGAAACCGAAGGCGAAGACCGGGTGGTACTTTATACAACCGAAGAAAAATGACAGAACTGAGCGTAGAACATCTGTTGGGAATAAAAAATCTTCAGCCCGGAGATATTGACCTGATTTTTGAATCTGCCGACAATTTTAAACAGGTCATCAACCGACCGATTAAAAAAGTTCCTTCGCTGCGTGATATTACTATTGCCAATCTGTTTTTTGAGAATTCTACCCGTACCAAACTTTCTTTTGAACTCGCCGAAAAAAGACTTTCGGCGGATGTGATTAATTTTTCTTCATCCGGCTCATCGGTCAGTAAAGGAGAGACGTTGATCGACACGGTGAACAACATTCTCGCGATGAAAATTGATATGGTAGTGATGCGGCATCCTAATCCCGGAGCTGCTCATTTCCTGTCATCAAAGGTTAAATCGCGCATCATTAATGCCGGTGACGGTACGCACGAACATCCGACACAAGCATTGCTCGATGCATTTTCGATCCGTGATAAACTGGGTTCGGTAGCTGGAAAAAAGGTGGTGATTGTAGGTGACATTCTGCATTCGCGCGTGGCACTTTCAAATATT